>NZ_BANB01000851.1 GCF_000964365.1 Acidisphaera rubrifaciens HS-AP3
GCGGCCGGGGCCGCGCACGGCGCTCGTCAACCTCGCGCTGGCGGGCGACTGGACCGACACGGGCTTGCCCGCCACGATCGAAGGTGCCATCAGGTCCGGCCGCGCCGCAGCATCCCTTTTGCTCGCAAGTCGTTAAGCTTGCCGAGTCGCAGAACCCCTGTCGCCATGCCGTTTGAGACGATCGAAACCCACGCCACCGCCAGCCTGCCGGATGGGGCGCCCCCTGGATTGTCCCAGGGGGCGCCGCAGGGACGGCCCGAGGGCGGGCGCGGTGCGTTCCCCGACGGGTCGCCGGCCGATGCCGCGCTCGTGCGCTCCGTCGCGCGCGCGTCCGACGCGCTGCGCCGCCGGCAGCGCGACGACGGGCACTGGGTGTTCGAGCTGGAGGCGGATGCGACGATCCCGGCCGAATACGTGCTGCTGGAGCACTATCTCGACCGCATCGACCCGGACCTGCAGGACCGCATCGGCGTCTATCTGCGCGCGGCGCAGGGCGCGCATGGCGGCTGGCCGCTGTTCCATGCCGGCGCGTTCGACCTGTCGTGCTCGGTCAAGGCGTATTACGCGCTCAAGCTGATCGGCGACGATCCCGAGGCGCCGCACATGCGCCGCGCCCGCGAGGCGATCCTGGCGCATGGCGGGGCGGCGCGGGCCAACGTCTTCACCCGCGCGCAGCTCGCGCTGTTCGGACAGGTGCCGTGGCGCGCGGTGCCGGTGATGCCGGTCGAGATCATGCGCCTGCCGCGCTGGTTTCCGTTCCACCTGAGCAAGGTGTCGTACTGGTCGCGCACGGTGATCGTGCCGCTGATCGTGCTGATGGCGCTGCGCCCGCAGGCGCGCAATCCGCGCGGCATCGGCGTCGCGGAGCTGTTCACGACGCCGCCCGAACAGGTGCGCGACTGGATACGCGGGCCGTACCGCTCGCAATGGGGGCGGCTGTTCAAGGGCATCGACCGGGTGCTGCGCGCGGTCGAGCCGCGCTTTCCGCGCGGGCTGCGCAAGCGGTCGATCGAGAGCGCGGTCGCCTTCGTCGTCGAGCGGCTGAACGGCGAGGACGGGCTGGGCGCGATCTATCCGGCGATGGCCAACAGCGTGATGATGTTCGACGCGCTGGGCTATGCGCCCGACCATCCGCACGCGGCGATCGCGTGGGCGAGCGTGCGCAAGCTGCTGTGCGTGCAGGCGGACCGGGCGTATTGCCAGCCCTGCCTGTCGCCGATCTGGGACACCGGGCTTGCCGGGCACGCGGTCGCGGAGGCGGACGGCATCGCCGATGACGGGCTCGCCGCCGCGTGCACCTGGCTGCGCGGGCGGGAGGTGCGCGACGTGGTGGGCGACTGGGCGATCCAGCGCCCCGGCCTCGCCCCCGGCGGCTGGGCGTTCCAGTACAACAACGCGCATTACCCGGACGTCGACGACACGGCGGTGGTGGGCATGCTGCTGCACCGGCAGGGCGATCCCGCGCACGCGGCGGCGATCGAGCGGGCGCGGGCCTGGATCGTCGGCATGCAGAGCCGCAACGGCGGCTGGGGCGCGTTCGACGCCGACAACACGCATTACGTCCTGAACCACATCCCTTTCGCCGATCACGGCGCGCTGCTCGATCCGCCGACGGCCGATGTCACGGCGCGCTGCGTGTCGTTCCTGGCGCAGTTGGGTCGGGCGGAGGACGCGCCGGTGATCGCCCGCGCGCTCGACTACCTGCGCCGCGAACAGGAGCCGTACGGCGCGTGGTTCGGGCGGTGGGGCACGAACTACATCTATGGCACCTGGTCGGTGCTGTGCGCGCTGAATGCGGCGGGCGTGCCGGCCGGGGACCCGATGGTGCGCCGCGCGGTGGACTGGCTGGTGTCGGTGCAGCGGCCGGACGGCGGCTGGGGCGAGGACGAGGAATCCTATGCCGCGGCGACACCCGGCACCTATCACGAAAGCACGCCGAGCCAGACCGCCTGGGCCGTGCTCGGCCTGATGGCGGCGGGCGAGACGGCGCACCCGGCGGTCGCGCGCGGCATCGCGTGGCTGACCGCGACGCAGCAGGCGGACGGGGAGTGGGCGGAGCTGCCCTATACGGCGGTCGGTTTCCCGCGCGTCTTCTACCTCCGCTATCACGGCTACCGGCTGTTCTTCCCGCTGCTTGCGCTGGCGCGCTACCGCAACCTGCGGCGCAGCAACACGGGGCGGGTCGAGGTCGGGTTCTGAGCCGGCCGCCGCCGCTCGGCATCGTCGTCGGCCTGCGCGCCGAGGGGCGGATCGCCGCCCCTC
>NZ_BANB01000850.1 GCF_000964365.1 Acidisphaera rubrifaciens HS-AP3
GCTTGCTGGCCGGCTCCGGCGTGCCGGACGCGGGACCGCCCTTATCGGTCATCGGAGGCGGGGTATCGCCGCCCTTCGCGGCGGCTCCGCCGCCGGCGGCCACCGGCGCCTCGGCCTTCGCCGGGGTCGCGCCCTCGACCTTCGGCAGCGGCTCGGGGTTGTCCGACAGCGTCCGCAGATAGGCGACGACGTTGGCGCGGGTCTTTTCGCTCGGGATGCCGGCGAAGGACATGCGCGTGCCGGGGGCATACTTGGCGGGGCTGGTCAGCCACTGGTTCAGCTCGTCATAGGTCCACGGCCCCTGCTTGCTCTTGAGCGCCGAGGAGTAGTCGAAGCCGGCCATGTGGCCGTGCGGCGCGCCGACGACGCCCCACAGGTTCGGCCCGACGCCCGCCTTGCCGCCCTTGTCGAAGGTATGGCAGGCGACGCAGATCGTCTTGGTGTAGGCCTTGCCCGCCGCCGGATCGGCGCTGACGAGCATCGCATCGAACGACGGCTTCGCCGGCTCGCCGCCGGCCGGCGCGGCCGCCGCGGCCTGCTTCGGCACGTCGGTCGGCTTCGGCAGCGGCTCGGGGTTGTGCGACAGGCTGCGCAGATAGGCGATCACGTTGGCGCGCGTCTTGTCGTTGGGGAGACCGGCAAAAGACATGCGTGTGCCCGGCGCAAAAGCCGCCGGCTTGTAGAGCCATTCGTTCAGTTCGTCGTAGGTCCAGACACCCTGCTTGGCCTTGAGCGCGGACGAGTAGTCGAAGCCCGGCTTGCTCGCGATCTTGCGGCCCAGCACGCCATAGAGATCGGGACCGACACCGTTCGCGCCACCCTCCTGGAAGTTGTGGCAGGCGACGCAGATGGTCTTCGTGTAAGCCTTGCCGGCTTCCGGATCGGCGCTTGCGAGCAGCGGCTCGATCGGGTCCGGCCCCTCCTTCTTCGCGCCGCCTTCGGCCTTGGCCGGCTCGGCGGAGGCGATGACGATGGCCGGCTTCTTCGGCACCTCCACCCGGATCAGCTCGTCGCCCAGCAGACCGGTGACGAAGAAGGCGATACCGGCCGTCAGAACCGCGGCCACCGCCTTGTTCACATACAAGCTGTCCATACGTCGCTCTCTGTCTGTTCCCGCCGCGCCGCAGGCATACGGGCGCGGCGTTGCGCGTCACGCAGCGCCTACCTAAGGTGACCCGGACCATAGGCAAGCCGCTTGTGCGCAGCAATACGGGCCCGGCCGGAAGTCGTCACCGCCTCGTTTTTTCGCCCTGCCCGTGGCCGTCCGCTGACCCATGCCCCGTCCGTTTCTCGAACCCTTGGCCGAGCCGATGAATCCGATCGTCGTGATCCCCTCCCGCATGGCCTCCAGCCGCCTGCCGGGCAAGCC
>NZ_BANB01000849.1 GCF_000964365.1 Acidisphaera rubrifaciens HS-AP3
GCCGGCCGCGGCGGGGCTGTGGCACGGGCGCGCGGCAGCGGGCGATCGACTTCCTTAAGCAGGCCGCCCACCCCCATGCGCGACACCGCGGCGGCGTCCACCGGCTGTCCCGCGAACAGCCGCGCCAGCACCCAGTCGATGCCGTTCATCTTCGGGCTGCGCGCGCAGCCCGGTAGCACCAGCGCCGGCCGCGCGCCGATATGGCCGAGGCAGATCAGGTTGCCGGGGTCCACCGGCATGCCGAAATGGTCGATCGTCCCGCCGGCCCGGACGATGCCCGCCGGACCCACGTCGCGCCGGTCCACGACGGCCGAGGCGCCGGCGACCAGCAGCACCTCCGCGCCGTCGGCCATCAGCGACGCGAGCGCCTCGGCGATCGGTCCCTCGGCGTGCGGGCGGACCAGCGCCGGCAGCATCCGACCCGTCAGCCCGCGCACCCGCGCGTCGGTCGCCGCGATCGTGTTCTCGATCACGCTCGCCTTCATGCCGGGCAGTTCCGTGACCACCAGCCCGACCGTCAGCGCGCGGAAGGGATGCAGCGCGAGGGGCGAGGGGCCGTCGCGGGCGATCCGCTCCGCCCGGTCGAGCACGGCGCCGGGGACGGCAAACGGGATCACCTTGACCGTCGCCACCACGTCGCGCGGCATCACCACGGCGCAGTCGGGCAGGGTGCCCACCGTCAGGCTTTCGTCGAGGCCGTTCAGCCGGTCGATCATCCCGGCATCGACGCGCAGCAATCCCGCCGCCTGCGCGACGAGGTTGACGCGCCCGGTCGCCGCCCGGCTCTGGCCGATGCGCGGGCCCAAGAGGGGGGCGGCGAAGCGGGCAGCGGCTTCATCCTCGGCCACGTCGTCGGGCTCAAGCGTCGCGGCGATGACGGTCGCGATCTCGGCCTCGCGCAGGGCGCCGATGGCGGCCTCGTCCAGGATCTGCCCCTTGCGGAGCACGCGGGCCGGCAGGCGGTGCGTGTGCGCGAGGATCGCGCCCCGCGCGTCGGCGAGCGGGATCTCGCCGAACTTCACGCGGCGTGCGGCTGGGCCGCCGGCAGCAGGGGGGCGGCGCCGCGCCGTGTCGCCACGATCTGCGCCGCGATCGACAGCGCGATCTCCGGCGCGCTGACGGCGGCGATGTCGAGGCCGACCGGACCGTGGATGCGCGCCATCGCCGCGTCGTCGTGCCCAAGGTCGCGCAGCCGCTTAAGCCGCGCCCCGTGCGTCTTCCGCGAGCCGAGGGCGCCGATATAGAAGGCGTCCGACCGCAGCGCGCGGTCCAGCGCGGGGTCGTCCAGCTTCGGATCATGGGTGAGCGTGACGATGGCCGTCCGCCCGTCCGGGCGCAGGTCGTCCAGCGCCTCGTCCGGCCAGTCCGTCCGGACGGCGACGCCGGGGAAGCGCGCGTCGGTCGCGAAGCTGCGCCGCGGGTCGATCACGGTGACGGCGTAGCCAAGCT
>NZ_BANB01000848.1 GCF_000964365.1 Acidisphaera rubrifaciens HS-AP3
CCCACGCCGCCAGCCACGCCGGCCACGCATCGCCGCGGCGGAACAGCAGCAGCGCCGCGCCCAGCACGACGCCCGCGCCGGCGGCGATGGCGGCGCGCCTCATTTCAACGCCTCCAGCCGCGCCCGGTCGGCCGGCGGCAGGCTTGCGACCACGGTGTTCTGGCTGCGCTGCAGGGCGCGGATATAGGCGACGATCGCCCAGCGGTCCGGCGGGTCGATGCGGTCGGCGAAGGGCGCCATCTCGCCGTATCCCTTGGTCATCGCGGCATAGAAGCGCGCCGCCGGCGCCTCGCGCAGCGGGCTCGCCGCGAAGGAGGTCGGGCCGGGAAAGCCGCGCTCGACGATCATGCCGTGCCCGTCGCCCGCCCGCCCGTGGCACGGCGCGCAGAAAATGTCGAACCGCTGGTGTCCGCGCGCCAGCAGCGCCGCGTCGATCACCGTGGGCGGCGCCGTGGGCGGCGGGCTCTCGCGCGCCACCGTCCCCGGCACCGGCGCGCGCATGCCGAGGCCGTCGGCGAAGAAGCGGCTGCGGTCCCAGGTCTGCACGCGGTTCTGCGTGTACATGTCCTGCCGCTTGCAGCCCGCGAGCGCGAGGGCGAGCAGCGCCGCCGCGAGCAGCAGCCCCCCGCCTCTCATCGCGGCACCCGGGTGACGCGCAGCGGCGCGTCGGCGAGGCCGGCGAACACCGCCTCCGCCATGGCGGCGTCGAAGCGGTCGTCGCGCGCCTCGATCGCGACGAAGAACCGGTCCTGCGTCGCCCGTGTCATGCCCTCGATGTTGAAGGCCGGATGGTTCAGGCGCGGCAGGCGCGACAGCACCAGCATCGCCAGCAGCGCGGCGATCGCGGCGGCGAGCATCGCGAACGACACGCTCGGCACCACGAAGGACGGCCACGAGAAACGCGGCCGCCCGCCGATGTCGAGCGGATAAGCGACCATCGACGCATAGGCGCAGAAGGCGAACATCGCCGCCCCGCCGAACAGCGCGCCGGCCACCGCGACGGGCGTCGCCGGACGCGGGCGCAGGCGCAGCGCCTCCTCCACG
>NZ_BANB01000847.1 GCF_000964365.1 Acidisphaera rubrifaciens HS-AP3
GCAGCCGGTGGGCGAGCCACACCACCACGACGCCCGCGACCAGCGCGCCGCCCAGCAGCGCCGCGCCCCGCCAGTCGCCGCCCTCGATGCGCGTCAGCGTCCGCCCCGCCAGCTGCGCCGGCAGCACATGGACCGGCGCCCACACCAGGGCGGAGGCGACGTTGGCGAAGAAAAACCGCGAGATCGCCAGCCCCGACATCCCGGCGACCAGCGGCACGGTGGAGCGCAGCACCGGGATGAACCGGCACACCGCGACGCTCGCGGTGCCGTAGCGGCGGAAGAACGCGTCCGCCTTCGCCATGATCCACGGGCGCTGGCGCAGCGGCCAGGCCGCGCGCAGATGCCCGCCATAGGCATGGCCGAGCCAGAACGAAATCCCGTCGCCGATCACCGCCCCGATCACCGAGACGACGAGGATCGGCAGGATCGGCAGCCCCGCCGCCGCCGCGGCCCCCGCCACCGCCATCAGGATCGGCGTCCCCGGCACCAGGATGCCGAGCACCGCCACCGCCTCGATGATCGCGGCGAGGAAGGCGATCAGCACCGCCAGCGCGTGATGCTGCGCCACCGCGTCGGACGCGGCGCTGACCAGGTCCATCAGCACGGCGCGGCGTCCGGCGTCGGGCGATGCGGGGGACGGCGAGGGGGGTGCGGCACGTCTGTCTCCGGTTCGGGGGTCAGCTTCGTCGTACGATCAACGCATCGACTGCCACGATCCGTTCCCCCGCCGCTATGAACGGGTTCAGGTCCAGCTCCTCCACCAGCGCGCGCTGATCGGCGGCGAAGCG
>NZ_BANB01000846.1 GCF_000964365.1 Acidisphaera rubrifaciens HS-AP3
GGGGGCAGGCGTGCCGGAGGCCGGGGTGGCTTGCGTCGCCGCGGGCGCCGTCGCGTCGGCCAGGGCCGGCACCGCGGCGAGGACGGTGCAGAGGGCTGCCCCGACGACCGAGCAGAGGGTGATCGCCAAAATGTCACGCGGCACGTCAGCCTCCCGCAAACCGTCCCGCGCCATCATCCGCCCGGCCGGCACGGCTCGCAGGACTAGCCGAACCGGCCCAACCTGAACAGACGACGGGCCGCCGCCGGCCAGCATGGCCGGTGGATCACGGGGAGGGGAGACGCCGCATGGACCAGCCGATCGACACCGCCTGGCGCATCGAACACGACAGCATCGGTGAGATCGCGGTGCCGGCCGCGGCCTATTACGGCGCCCAGACCATGCGGGCGGTGCAGAACTTCCCGATCAGCGGCATCCCGATCTGGCATCACCCGTCGCTGCTGCGCGCTCTCGCGCTGGTCAAGCAGGCCGCCGCCCACGCCAATGCCGCGCTGGGCAAGCTGCCGGCGGTCAAGCGCGACGCCATCGCCGCCGCCGCCCGCGCCGTCGCCGAGGGGCAGCTGCACGACCAGTTCCCGGTCGACGTCATGCAGGGCGGCGCCGGCACGTCCACCAACATGAACATGAACGAGGTTCTGGCCAACCGCGCGCTGGAACTGCTGGGCCATCCGCGCGGGGCCTATGTCCATCTGCACCCCAACGACGACGTGAACCTCAGCCAGTCCACCAACGACACCTACCCGACGGCGGTGCGTCTGGCCGTGCTGCTGGAGGTGGCGCCGCTGCAGCGGGCGCTCGATGCCCTCGCGGCGGCGTTCGAGGCGAAGGGCGCGGCCTTCGCCGGCATCGTCAAGCTCGGCCGGACGCAGTTGCAGGACGCGGTGCCGATGACGCTGGGGCAGGAACTCGGCGCCTATGCGGTGGCCATACGCGAGGACATCCAGCGCCTGACGGAGGCGCAGGCCCTGCTGTGCGAGGTCAATCTCGGCGGCACCGCGATCGGCACCCGCATCAATGCCGATCCCGAATACGGCCCGCTGGCGATCGCCGAACTCGCCCGCCTGTCCGGCTTCCCGCTGGTGCAGTCCGCCAATCTGGTGGAGGCGAGCTGGGACATGGGCGGCTTCGTCATGTTCTCGGGCGTGCTCAAGCGCATCGCCGTGAAGCTGTCCAAGATCGCCAACGACCTGCGCCTGCTGTCGTCGGGGCCGCGCGGCGGGCTTGGCGAGATCGCGCTGCCGGCGATGCAGCCGGGCTCGTCGATCATGCCGGGCAAGGTCAACCCGGTGATCGCCGAGGTGGTGAACCTGGTCTGCTTTCAGGTGATCGGCCACGACACGGCAATCACGCTGGCGGCCGAGGGCGGGCAGCTGCAGCTGAATGCCTTCGAGCCGCTGATCGCCCACAACCTGCTGGATTCGATGAAGCTGCTCACCAACGCCGTCGGGACCTTCACCGACCGTTGCGTCGCCGGGATCGAGGCCCGGCCGGAGATGTGCGCCCGTCACATGGAGGCGAGCGTGGGTGCTGCGACCGCGCTGGTGCCGCTGCTCGGCTACGAGCGCGCCGCGACGATCGCCAAGGAGGCGCTCGCCACCGGCCGCACCGTCCGCGACCTCGCGGAAGCCGCCGGCCTGACGCCCGACCAGGTGACCGAGGTCCTGAACCCCGACCGCCTGGCACTCGCCCGCCGCGACGCGTGGCGGGCGGCGGTGGATGCGGCCCCCGGCGGCTGACCGCGCGGCGGCGGCGGGCTCAGCCCTGCCCGCGCACCTCGTCCAGCATCTGCCGGAACACCGCGTTGTCCGGATCGCCCGACAGCGCCGCCTGCAAATAGAACGCCGCCTGCCGCGGGTGGCCGGTGCGGGCGAGGATGCGTGCCAGCACGGCCAGGATGTGGCCGTTGAACGGCCACAGCGCCGCCGCGGCCGCCGCGCGGGCCAGCGCCTCGTCGGCCAGCCCCAGCCGCTCGGCGATCTGGGCGGCGCGGATGTTGTACTCGGCGTCCAGCGGCGCGAGCGCGAGGGCCTGCCCGGCCAGCGTCCGCGCCGCGCGCAGCTTGCCGCGGTCCATGCACTGCCCCGCCAGCGTGAACATATAGCCGGCATTGTCCCGCCGCGCGCCGCGCAGCGCCGGACCGACCGG
>NZ_BANB01000845.1 GCF_000964365.1 Acidisphaera rubrifaciens HS-AP3
GGCCGCGGCACTCGTGGCGCGACCGCGTCCGGCGCGGGCGGCGGACCGGCTGCGCTTCCTGACCGACTGGTACGCGGAGGCGGAACACGGCGGCTTCTATCAGGCAAAGGCGACGGGCCTGTACGAAAAGGCCGGGCTCGACGTGGATATCCACATGGGCGGGCCGCAGATCAACGGCGCGCAGGTGCTCGCGGCGGGCGGCGCCGACATGATGATGGGCTACGACCTGCAGGTGCTGGCGGGCAACGAGCACGGGGTGCCGCTGACCACACTCGGGGCCTGTTTTCAGTTCGACCTCGCCGGGATCATGGCGCATGCCGACGTGCCCGATCTGCCGGCCCTGAAGGGCCACCGCATCCTGATCTCGAACGCGTCGTACACGACCTTCTGGCCATGGCTGAAGCAGCGGTTCGGCTTCACCGACGCGCAGGCCGGTCCCTATACGTTCAACCTGCAGCCCTTCTTCACCGATCCGAACGTGGCGCAGCAGGGCTATGCGACGTCCGAACCGTTCGAGGCCAAGCAGCACGGCGTGGCGGCGAAGTTCTTCCTGCTCGCCGATTACGGCTATCCGCCCTATGCGACGACGCTCGTCGCCATGCGGCCGGTGGTCGCACAGAAGCGCGACGCGATGGCGCGCTTCGTGCGAGCGACGATGGAGGGGTGGAAGAGCTACCTCGCCGATCCCGCCCCGGGCAACAAGCTGATCCGCGTCGACAATCCGAAGATCAGCGAGGCGCAGCTCGCCTACAGCGTCGAGCGCATGAAGGCGATCGGCGTGGTGGAAGGCGGCGACGCCGCGACGCACGGCATCGGCATCATGACCGAGGCCCGCTGGCAAAAGACGCGCGACTTCATGGTCGGGGCCAAGCTGCTGAAGCCCGCGACCGACTGGCATCAGGCATTCACGCTGGACTTCGTCCGCGACCTGAAGGTGATGCCGTGAGGGCCGCGTGGCTCGCGGCGGGCACGCTCGCCGTCCTGATCGCCGCCGCGCCGGGCGCGCGCGCCGATGACGACCAGCCGCCGCCGCGCATCGCGACGCACGCGACGGCCCACAAGCGCATTACCAACACGGTCGCCGACATAACCCTCGGCATCGAGGCATCGGGCAAAGACGTCGCAGGCGTGACACGCGCCCTCGGCGAGCGGTCGACGACGCTGATGGCGTTCCTGCGGCAGCCGGGCATCGACCGGCTGGAGACGACGGGCATCGCGGTGCAGAGCCGCCGCCACGTGCAGCCCGACGGCCGT
>NZ_BANB01000844.1 GCF_000964365.1 Acidisphaera rubrifaciens HS-AP3
CGGGGCACCGGCCAGCAGCGGCGCCAGGAAGCGGCCGGTGTGGCCGGCGCCGCTTGCGACGATCGCCTCGGGCGGCCCCTCGGCCACGATGCGCCCGCCGCCGTCGCCGCCCTCCGGCCCGAGATCGAGGATCCAGTCGGCGGTCTTGATGACCTCCAGATTGTGCTCGATCACGATCACCGTGTTGCCCTGATCGACCAGGGCGTGCAGCACCTCCAGCAGCTTGCGTACATCCTCGAAATGCAGGCCGGTGGTCGGTTCGTCGAGGATGTAGAGCGTCCGCCCGGTCGCGCGCCGCGCCAGTTCCTTGGCCAGCTTGATGCGCTGCGCCTCGCCGCCCGAGAGCGTCGTCGCCTGCTGCCCGAGGCTGACATAGCCGAGGCCGACGCGCTGCAGGATCGACAGCCGGTCGCGTATGCGGCCCTGGGCGCTGAAATAGGGCACCGCCTCGTCCACCGTCATCGCCAGTACGTCGGCGATCGATTTCTCGCGGAACTTGATGTCGAGCGTCTCGCGGTTGTAGCGCCGGCCCTTGCAGACGTCGCAGGTGACATAGACGTCCGGCAGGAAGTGCATCTCGATCTTGATGACGCCGTCGCCCTGGCACGCCTCGCAGCGGCCGCCCTTGACGTTGAAGCTGAAGCGGCCGGGCTTGTAGCCGCGGGCGCGCGCCTCCGGCAGTTCGGCGAACCAGTCGCGGATCGGCGCGAACAGGTCGGTATAGGTCGCGGGATTGCTGCGCGGGGTGCGGCCGATCGGCGACTGGTCGATGTCGATGATCTTGTCGAGATGCTCCAGCCCCTCGATCCGGTCATGCGGCGGGGGCGATTCGCCCGATCCCATCAGCCGCCGCGACGCCGCCTTGTAGAGCGTGTCGATCACCAGCGTGGACTTGCCGCCGCCCGAGACGCCGGTGACGCAGGTGAAGGTGCCGAGCGGGAAGGATGCGGTGACGTCGTGCAGGTTGTTGCCGCGCGCGCCGACGACGCGGAGGATGCGGTCCTTCTGCACCGGCCGGCGCAAGGGCGGGACGGGGATGGCGCGCGTGCCGGACAGGTACTGGCCGGTCAGCGAGCGCGGGTTGGCCGCGACCTCGGCCGGCGTGCCCTCGGCGATCACGTGGCCGCCGTTGATGCCGGCTTCCGGCCCCATGTCGATCAGATGGTCGGCGGCACGGATCGCGTCCTCGTCATGCTCGACCACCAGCACCGTGTTGCCGAGGTCGCGCAGCCGCCGCAGCGTGCCCAGCAGCCGCTCGTTGTCGCGCTGATGCAGGCCGATCGACGGCTCGTCGAGCACGTACAGCACGCCGGTCAGGCCGGAGCCGATCTGGCTCGCCAGCCGGATGCGCTGGCTCTCGCCGCCCGAGAGCGTGGTCGATCCGCGCGCGAGCGTGAGGTAGTCGAGGCCCACGTCGTCGAGGAAGCGCAGCCGCTCGACGATCTCGCGCAGGATGCGGCGCGCGATCTCCGCCCGCTGCGGCGTGAGCGTCGGCAGCACGCCGGCGAACCATGCGCCGGCGCGCGCGATCGACATCTCCGACGCCTCGGCGATGTTCAGCCCGGCGATCTTCACCGCCAGCGCCTCCGGCTTCAGCCGCGCACCGTTGCAGACGTGGCAGGGCTTCTCCGCCTGATAGCGCGACATCTCCTCGCGCACCCAGGCGCTGTCGGTCTCCTCCCAGCGGCGCTGGAGGTTGCGCAGCACGCCCTCGAACGGCTTGGTGACGGAATAGGTCCGCACGCCGTCCTTGTAGGTGAAGGTGATGTCGTCGTCCGTGCCGTCGAGGATCGCCGCGCGCACCCGCGCCGGCAGGTCCTGCCACGGTGTGCGCGTTGTCACCTTGTAGTGGCGGGCGATGGATTGCAGCGTCTGGTCGTAATAGGGCGATTTCGCGCCGGCCCACGGGGCGACGGTGCCGTCCGCGAGGCTGAGCCGTTCGTCCGGCACCACCAGCGACGGGTCGAAGAACGTCTCGGTGCCGAGGCCGTCGCAGGCGGGACAGGCGCCGTGCGGACTGTTGAAGCTGAACAGCCGCGGCTCGATCTCCTCGATGGAAAAACCGGAGACCGGGCAGGCGAAGCGGGAGCTGAAGACGGTGCGGGCGCCCCCGTCCGCGTCCTCGGCATAGACGACGCCGTCGGCGAGGGCGAGCGCCGTCTCGAAACTGTCGGCGAGGCGCGGCTCGATCCCGGGGCGGACCACGATCCGGTCCACCACCGCCTCGATCTCGTGTTTCGTCTTGCGGTTGAGGCTCGGCACCGCGCCGATGTCGTACAGCGTGCCGTCCACCTTCACGCGGGTGAAGCCGCGGCGCTGCAATTCCGCCAGTTCCTTGCGGTACTCGCCCTTGCGGTCGCGCACGACGGGAGCGAGCAGCAGCAGGCGCGTGCCCTCCGGCATCGCGAGCACGCGGTCGACCATCTGGCTGACCGTCTGCGCCTCGATCGGCAGGCCGGTCGCGGGCGAATAGGGGATGCCGACGCGCGCCCACAGCAGGCGCATGTAGTCGTGGATTTCGGTGACGGTGCCGACGGTCGAGCGCGGGTTGCGGCTGGTCGTCTTCTGTTCGATCGAGATGGCGGGCGACAGCCCCTCGATCGCGTCCACGTCCGGCTTGCCCATCAGTTCGAGGAACTGCCGCGCATAGGCGGACAGGCTCTCGACATAGCGGCGCTGACCCTCGGCATAGATCGTGTCGAAGGCGAGCGAGGACTTGCCGGAACCCGACAGACCGGTGATGACCGTCAGCCGGTCGCGCGGGATGGCGACGTCGACGTTCTTGAGGTTGTGTTCGCGGGCGCCGCGGACATGGATGAAGCCGGCCATGCTGGGGAAAGCCTGTCGTTCTCTAGATGTTCAGGGTGAGCAAGCCTATAGGGCTTGTCGAGGGCGCCGCGCAAACGACAAGGCGGGGCAACGGAAGTGGCAAATGCGCGGGAGAAGTTCTACTTTCGCGTGTGTTTCAGGAGGTTTGCGTCATGGCGGGCAGCGTCAACAAGGTGATCCTGGTCGGCAATCTGGGGCGTGATCCGGAGATACGCAGCACCCAGGGCGGCAGCAAGCTCGCCAATTTCTCGGTGGCTACGTCCGAGACATGGAGCGACCGGCAATCCGGCGAGCGGCGCGAACGGACCCAGTGGCACCGCATCGTCATCTACAACGAGCGGCTGGTGGAGGTTGCGGAGAAATATCTCCGCAAGGGCATGAAGGTGTATCTGGAGGGCGCGCTGGAGAGCCGGCAGTTCACCGACAAGAACGGGCAGGAGCGCGAAACGACGGAAGTCGTGCTGCGCCAGTTCCGGGGCGAGTTGCAGATGCTCGACCGGGCGGGCGAGGGCGCGGGCGGCGGCGAGTCGGGGGGCTTTCCCCGCAGCCAGGCCCCGGCGCGGGCCGGACGCGGCGGCGGGGAGCGTGGTTCCTCGGATCGTGCTCCTCCGTCCGAACGGGGCGCGCCGAGTTGGGATGCGCCGAAGGGCGGCGACCTGGACGACGAGATCCCGTTCTGAGCCACCGTCCCGCGTCCCCGGACCGGTGCGCGGCGACGGTTGTGGCCTTCCGGGCACAGGCGTCGCCGTTGTGCATCAGACGGTTTCGGCACCGAGCCGGCCGGGGCTAGCATGAGGGCACCCGCGCTGTGCCATGGATCGTCGCTTATGCCCTCTCGCCTGACCCTCTTGCTGCTGTGCTGCGCCTTGCCCGTCGCCGGCTGCGCCGCAGGGGCCCCGCCTGAAGCCGCCGCCGTATCCGGCGGGATGCACCCGGCGCCGGTCGGCCGGCTCGCCGCCGCCCAAATGCCGTCCATGCCGCCGCAGGCGACCGAGCCGGCCCC
>NZ_BANB01000843.1 GCF_000964365.1 Acidisphaera rubrifaciens HS-AP3
ACAGGGTGCCGCGCTCCTGGAGGTAGAACAGCGCACGTCGCCGATGCCCGCGCCGAGGTGACGTCGCGCTTCGCGGCCGAGATCGGCGGCACCGCGGTGCCCGACCTGCGCGCCCTCGGCGCCGCCTGCGACATCGTCGTGACCATGCTGCCGACCAGCGACGTGGTGGCCGACGTGCTCGATGCCGGCCTGCTCGCCGGCCTGCGCCCCGGCGCGCTGCTGCTGGAGATGAGCAGTGGCGTGCCGTCCAAGACGCGCGCCATCGCCGACCGCCTCGCGGGCGCGGGCGTCGGGCTCGTGGACGCGCCCGTCTCCGGCGGCGTCGCGCGGGCCGAGGCGGGGACGCTCGCGATCATGGCCGGCGGCGACGCGGCGGCGATCGACCGCGCGACGCCGGTGCTGTCCGCCATGGGCAGCTCCGTGCTGCGCACCGGCGCGGTCGGCTCGGCGCATGCGATGAAGGCGCTCAACAACCTCGTCTCGGCCGGCGGATTCCTCATCGGAATCGAGGCGCTGCTGATCGGCCGCCGCTTCGGGCTCGATCCGGCGGTGATGACCGACGTGCTCAACGCCTCGACCGGGATGAACAACTCGACGCAGAAGAAGTTCAAGCAGTTCGTCATCTCGCGCAGCTTCGATTCCGGCTTCGCCCTCGACCTCATGGTCAAGGATCTGTCCATCGCCCTCGACGTCGCGCGCGAGGGCGGCACGCCCGCGCCCTTTGCCGCGCTGTGCCGCGAGATGTGGGCGGCGGCGGCGACGCGGCTCGGGCCCGGACAGGATCACACGGCGATGGCGCGGCTGTGCGAGATGCTGGCGGGCGCCGAACTGGGGGAAGAATGACAAACGCTGCCGTGCGCCCGCTGAATCTGGCGCTGATCGCCGCCGGCCTCGCCTGCGCGGGGCT
>NZ_BANB01000842.1 GCF_000964365.1 Acidisphaera rubrifaciens HS-AP3
CCCGCCGACAGGCGCGCCGCCCCGCCTGCTGCGCGTGGCCGATTTTCCCCGCCCGCCGGCGCTCGAGCGCGAGCCGCGCCCACTACGCATCGTGCTGGGCGGCGTGACGATTGCCGAGACATCGGCGGCGTGGCGCATCCTGGAGACGACCCACCCGCCGACCTATTACCTGCCGCCCGACGCCTTCCGCGCGGACGCGGTCGAGGCATCGGACCGGCGCAGCTTCTGCGAATGGAAGGGCGTCGCCCGCTATGTGACGCTGCGCGGCGGCGGGCGGCGCGCGCCGGATGCCGGCTGGTTCTATCCGGCCCCCTCGCCCGCCTATGCCGCGCTGCGCGACCACATCGCCGTCTATGCCGGGCGCATGGATGCGTGTTTCGTCGGCGACGAGCGCGTCGTGCCGCAGCCGGGCGGCTTTTACGGCGGGTGGATCACGTCCGACCTGATCGGCCCCTTCAAGGGCGCGCCCGGCACCGAGTGGTGGTGAGGCGGCGGCGTCTCAGCCGAGATGGCCGGTCTTGCGATACAGCAGCGCCCCGCCCCGGCTGCCCAGCGCGAGCCGTGCGCCCGCCGGACGGCGAACCCAGGCGCCGGCGCCCATCGTCGCGCCGTCCAGCAGCAGGTCGCCCTCGACGACGAACAGCTCGATCCCGCCGGGCCATGTCTCCGTCGCCCCCGCATGGTCCGGCGGCAGACGGAGCATCGCGACGGTCTCCCACGGCGCCTCGAACAGCACGGCGCCGCGCACCCCGTCGCCGAGATCGCGCCACAGCCCGGGATCGCGCGTGTCCAGGCGGACATGCGCGGTCTCCGCCGGCGGCATCTGCCGCAGCTTGACGAGGATCGTGGCCCCCGGGGCGCTGGCCGGCGTGTGGCGCGAGCCGGGCGGGTTGCGGACGTACCAGCCGGCCGGGAAGTCGCCCGTCTCGTCGGAGAACACGCCGTCGAGCACGAGAAACTCCTCGCCCGCGCCATGGGTGTGCGGGGAGAAGGCGGAGCCGGGCGCATAGCGGACCAGCGACGTCGCGCGCGCGACCTCGTCGCCGTCGCGCTCCAGCATGCGGCGCTCCACGCCCGCGATCGGCGAGGCGACCCAGTCGAGGGCCGCGCTGTCCACGGCGGCGGGGCGGCCGAGATCGGCATTGATCAGCATGGCCGGACTCGGCCACGGAGCGGGGGACCGGTCAAGGCGCGCCCCCGATTCGCCCGGCCGCGATGACGGGGCGCCCGGGTGCGAGCAGCAGACGCGCCGCGTCACGCACGCACGCCTCGAACAGCGACAGGTCGGACCACGCGTCGGCCAGCGGCGCCGCGTGCAGCCGCCCTCCGGAATCGGTGATCGCGGCCGGGATCATGAGATTCTCGACGAGGCCGAAATCCTCCACGGCCAGGCCGTCGGCATCGCGGGGGCCGCCGCCGCTGCGCGCCCGCAACGTCTCGCCCGAGGCCGACCACGCGAACACCGGGCGGCCGAGCGCGCGCATGAACCCGACCTCGAACACGGTGCCCACGTCGGCGCTCGGTCCGCGAAACGGCGTCAGGTTGGCGATCAGCGCATCGGCGCCGCGGATATGCGCCTCGTTCACCCGCGCGATGCGGTGCCAGTCCGGCACGTCGGCGGCCCCGTCCGGCAAGGGCGGCGACGGGGCGTCGAGGGGGAAGACGCCGCGCAGGCCATGGGTGCGGCAGATCGCCTTCAGGGCGTCGGCACGCGCCGTGGCGTCGGGCAGGAACACGTCCGGGCCTGCCAGATAGACTCGCGGCGGAGCGCGCATGTCCGACATGCGTGCGACCCTGCCCTGTCACGCGCGCGTCGCCAAGTGATCACGGCGTCGCACCGACCGCGCCGCGCAACGCCGGGGCCGACACGGCATACAGGCCCCGGGCCGCC
>NZ_BANB01000841.1 GCF_000964365.1 Acidisphaera rubrifaciens HS-AP3
GGCGCGGCGGGACTTGGAGCTGAAGCCCCAGATCGCCCGTGTGTTCGCCGAGAACTTCGCGGTCTACGGCGTGCGCAAGGTCTGGCGGCAGATGAAGCGGGAGGGCTTCGCCGTCGCCCGCTGCACGGTGGCGCGGCTGATGGGCGGGATGGGCCTTCAGGGCGCGATCCGCGGCAAGCCGGTGACGACCACGGTCAGCGACAAGGCCGCGCCTTGCCCGCTGGATCATGTCAACCGCCAGTTCCACGCCCCGGCGCCTGACCGGCTGTGGCTGTCGGACTTCACCTACGTCGCGACCTGGGCCGGGTTCGTCTACGTCGCCTTCGTGATCGACGCCTACGCCCGGCGCATCGTCGGCTGGCGCGCCAGCCGCACGGCCCACGCCGGCTTCGTCCTGGATGCACTGGAACAGGCCCTTCATGAGCGAAGACCGGCGCATCCGGGAGGCTTGATCCATCACAGCGACCGCGGCAGCCAGTATGTCCCGATCAGATACACCGAGCGCCTGGCCGAGGCCGGGATCGAGCCTTCGATCGGCAGCGTCGGCGACAGCTACGACAACGCCTTGGCCGAGACCATCAACGGCCTCTACAAGGCCGAGGTAATCCATCGC
>NZ_BANB01000840.1 GCF_000964365.1 Acidisphaera rubrifaciens HS-AP3
CCAGCAGCCGGCGATAGATCGGTGCTGCTTCGGCGACGCGCCCGAGGGTGACGAGACAGTCCGCCCGCAGCAGCGCCGCATCCGGGTCGTCCGGATAGGCGCGGTCGAAGGCGTCGAGGAAGGCGAGTGCGGCCCCCGCCTTATCCTGACGGCGCAGGCCGGCAACAACGCTGAGATACAGGCGGCGGGTCCGCACGTCCTGTCCCGGTCCCGCCTGCGGCGCGTCGACGTTGTCGGTCTGCACGAAAGACGGCGGGGACGCCTCGATGAGGTGCAGGCTCGGCATCGAGCAGCCCGGCACGGCCAGTGCGGCGAGCAGGCACAGGGCGCGGCGCGTCGCGTGCGCCCGGCGATGCGTGGCGGCGCGGAGACGGGTCGGTGTCATCGGGTCAGTCCTTTCAGCGCTTCGGACAGGCCGGCGGCGGCGGGACCGCCGAGCAGGATGAACAGCGCCGGCATGAAGAACAGCATCATCGCGCCGGAGAGCTGCGCGGCCTTGCGCCCCACGGACTCGCGCGCGGTCGCGAGACGCTGCTCGGCCGCGTCCTGTGCCTGTGCCGCCAGACGTTCGGTGATGTCGGCGCCGTGCAGCAGCGACTGGCGGAAGACGGCGGCGAGATCGCGCGCGCCGGCGACGCCGAGCCGGTCGGCCCAGCGGCCGAGGGCCTGTTCGTAGGGAGCGCCGTTCTGCAGGTCGTCCACCAGGGCGCGGAAGGCGGCGGCGGTTTCCGGCACCGCCGCCGCGGCGGTCGGCCGCGCGAGCGTGCGCAGGCATTGATCGAGGCTGCTGCCCGATTCCAGCATCAGCCGCACGAGGTCGAGAAGGAACGGCAGCTCGCCCCGCACCCGGCGCTGCCGCCGCGCGGCCAGGACATGGAGCGCGCGCTTGGCGAGCAGGAAGGCCGTCACCGCGAGGCCGGCCGGCATCAGCCAGACGCGGCCGCCCGGCCAGTCCCACGCCAGCCGGAGCGCCAGCGCGGCGGCGAAGGTGGCGAGCGTCACGCCGATGCGCAGCAGGGCGAACGCCACCGCGGCCCCGGGCGCGTAGTAGCCGGCGGCGCGCAGCAGCGCCGTGATTTCCCGCCGGTCCGCCTCGCCGCCGGCAATCGCGCCCTCGTACCGCGCGAGGCGCGCCAGCAGCGATCCGCCCGCCTGTCCGGGCGGCGGCAGGCCGAGCGTCGCGTGCAGCCGGGCGCGCAGCTGCGTCTGCGGC
>NZ_BANB01000839.1 GCF_000964365.1 Acidisphaera rubrifaciens HS-AP3
CTGGCCAGCGCCGGCATCCCGCCGGTCGCCTTTTCGAGTGCCGCGACCCGCGTCTCCAGCGCGTCGATCCGGCCGGCGGCGCCGGCGGCGGCCTCGGCCTGCTTCGCCACCTCGTCCATGCGCGTGCTCAGCGCGTCGAGATGCTGGCGCAGCGCCGGGTCGCCGGCCTGCAGCCGCGCCGCCATCTGATCGACGCGGCCGGACAGCATGTCGATGCGGCTGGCGACCTGGGTGAGCGCCGTCTTGCTCGCCGCGTCGGCAAGCTGGGCGGTCGCCTTTTCCAGATTGGCGAGCCGCGTCTCCAGCCCGCCCAGATCCGGCGCCGGGCGGCTCTCGACCGCCGCCACCCGCGTGTCGAGGGTGCGCAGGGCCGCCGCCTCGCTCGGCACGCGGGGGTTTTCCCACACGTACACGATGGCACCGGCGAGCAGGAGGAAGCCGATCACGCCCGCGATCGGCCAGATGGGCGCGGGCCGCGCCTCATCGTCGGGAAGCGGGGCTGCCGCCGCGGTCTTGGGCTTTTCGGGCGCTTTGCCTTGGGGCAGGGCGGGTCTGTCCGTCATCGCAGCAATGCCACCATCTCGTCCTGGGTCGGGCGCCGGGCGACCAGGATGCGCCGCCACGGCAGCCCCCTTAATGCCATGGCCGCCAGACCGCCGATAGCCACCGCGTCGGTCCGATCGAGCCCCGCGGCGTCCGCCGGCGCGATCGCGCGTACAAAAGCGCGCGCGGTCTCGGCGGAGAAGAAGCAGGCGGCCCGCACCCGGTCCTGTGCCAGGGCGGCGTGGGCGGCGGCGGGCAGTTCGGCGACGGGCCGCGCGGCATAGACGACGCGCCGGACGACGCGGAAGCCGCGCGCGCGCAGCG
>NZ_BANB01000838.1 GCF_000964365.1 Acidisphaera rubrifaciens HS-AP3
GGCGTGCCGGCCGTCTCGTCGCTCATTGTTCGCCCATCACCGGCTCAGCGCGGCGGCGGCAGGACGGCGATCGGCGTCGCCTGCATGGCGCGCAGCTGCGTCTGCAACGCCGCGACCGCGTGCTCCGCCCGGCGGGCGCGGCGCCAGGCGCCGAGGACGGAGAACCAGACGAGCAGCGAGCCGATCAGGAACGCCACGCCCATGGCGATCAGCATGGCGATCGACAGCGGCAGCTGCACCGAATAGTCGGTCGGCCACAGCGCGAGCCGCACGTCGCCCGTGTTCGACAGGGCGAACAGCACGAACAGGATCAGGAACGGGAGGGCGATGATCGCGCGCATGCGGCCTCGTCAGCACCGTGGGAGGGAAATTCGGGTCGGCGGAAACGCGGGCATGGGACAGGTGATGGAACGCCGCCGCCCGCGAGGCAAGCCCCAAGCGGCGGGAGGGATGCCGACGCGCCGGGCGTCCGCGCCGGTCCCCCGCGCAGCGTCAGGCTTCGATGCGCGCGGCGGCGGCCGGTCGGGGCGAGCGCGGGCGGTTGATGCGGTCGCGCAACTCCTTGCCCGCCTTGAAGAAAGGCACCGCCTTTTCGTCCACGGGCACGGCCTCGCCGGTGCGCGGGTTGCGGCCGGTGCGGGCCTGGCGGTGTTTCACCGTGAAGGCGCCGAAGCCACGCAGTTCCACCCGCTCGCCCCGCGCGAGGGCGGCGCTGATGCCGTCGAAAATGGTGCCGACGATCCGCTCCACGTCCGCACCGCGCAGATGCGGATTAGCCTCCGCCAGATCGGCGATCAGCTCGGACCGTGTCATCGACGTGCTCCCCGGATAGCGGCCGATCAGCCGCGCGTAATCCCAGGTTGCCAGATAGCCCACGCACCGTCAAGGTTAAGCCCTTGTGTTTGCATGGTTTTCCAAAGGAAGCCCAGCGCCGGCGGAAGCCGCAGGCCAAGCTGGCGCGACCAGAACGTGCGGCCGGCCGGCACATCCTCCACCGGAAGGTCCGCCGGCACGTGCCGGTTGGCGGCGAGCCAGGCCCGCGCCTCCCGCTCGCCGCCGATCGCGTCGATCAGGCCGTTGGCCAACGCCTGCCGCCCCGTGTAGGCACGGCCGTCGGCGAGTGCCAGGACGCGGGCGCGGTCCATGTGCCGTCCCGCCGCGACGATGCCGACGAACTGGTCGAACATGTCCATCACAAGGTCGTGCAGATAGGCACGGCCCTGGTCGGTCAGCGGACGCACGAAGCTCGGCTGGTCCTTCAGCGGGCCGGAGGTGATCGCCTCGGCATGCAGGCCAAGCATCTGCAGCAGGCCGGACGCCTCGCCCGTCTCCAGGATCACGCCGATGGAGCCGGTCAGCGTCGCCTCGCGCGCGAAGATGCGCGCGGCGGGGACGGAGATCATATAGCCGGCGGACGCGGCGGTGCCGCCCATCACCGTCACCACCGGCTTCTTCGCCGCCACGCGCGCGATCGCGTCGTGCAGGCTCTCGCCGCCGGCGACGCTGCCGCCGGGGCTGTCGACCGAGACGATCACCGCGGCGACGTCGGCATTCTTGGCCAGCGCGTCGACGCGGCGCAGCAGCGCGGCATCCTCGGTGATGATGCCGTCCACCGACAGGCGGGCGACATACGGACCGCTCAGCACGTCGCCGCCCGGCCGCACCGCGAGATAGACCGCGATGAGGACGGCGACGACGGCCAGCCCCCGCCATGCGAACAGGCGGCGCTTGAGGCGCCGCCTGTCGAGCATGTGGTCGGGCGTGAGGTCAGGCACGAAAGGCCGGCCTCAGCTGTCCTGCTGCATCTGGTTGCGGCGACGGATCGCGGCCCCCAGGATGTCGCCCAGCGACGCGCCGCTGTCGGACGAGCCGAAGTCCTGCATCGCCTGCTTCTCCTCCTCGATCTCCTTGCCCTTGATCGTGAGGGAGAGCTTGCGCGCGGCGCGGTCGATCGCGGTGATGCGGGCATCGACCTTCTCGCCGATCGCGAAGCGGTCGGGACGCTGGTCGGACTTGTCGCGCGCCAGCTCGGCGCGGCGGATGAAGCCGGTCAGCACGTCGTTGACCCGCACCTCGATGCCGTTGGCCTGCACCGCGGTCACGACGCAGGTCACGATGTCGCCCTTGTGGACGGCATCGAGCGTCGCCGCCGCCGGATCGTCGCGCAGCTGCTTGACGCCGAGGCTGATGCGCTCCTTCTCCACGTCGACGTCGAGCACCTTGGCCTTGATGACCTGGCCCTTTTCGAACTTGGCGATCGCCAGCTCGCCGGGCTCGTCCCACGACAGGTCTGACATGTGGACCATGCCGTCGATCTCCGGCGCGATGCCGACGAACAGGCCGAACTCGGTGATGTTGTGGATCTCGCCCTCGACCTCGGAGCCGATCGGATGCTCGTCGAGGAACTGCTCCCACGGGTTGCGCTGCACCTGCTTCAGGCCGAGCGAGATGCGCCGCTTGCCGCCGTCCACGTCGAGCACCATCACCTCCACCTCCTGCGAGGTGGCGACGATCTTGCCCGGATGGACGTTCTTCTTGGTCCACGACATCTCGGACACGTGGACCAGACCCTCGACGCCCGGCTCCAGCTCCACGAAGGCGCCGTAGTCGGTGATGTTGGTCACGCGGCCCGAGTATTTGGCGCCCGGCGGATACTTCGCCGCGACACCCTCCCACGGATCGGCCTCGAGCTGCTTCATGCCGAGGCTGATGCGCTGCGTCTCCGGGTTGAAGCGGATGACCTGCACCTTGACGCCCTGGCCGATCTGCAGCGCCTCGCTCGGGTGGTTGATGCGGCGCCACGCGATGTCAGTGACATGCAGCAGCCCGTCCACGCCGCCGAGATCGACGAAGGCGCCGTAGTCGGTGATGTTCTTCACCACGCCGTCGAGGATCATGCCTTCCTTGAGGCCCTGGATCAGCTCGCTGCGCTGCTCGGCGCGTGTCTCTTCCAGCACGGCGCGGCGGGAGACGACGATGTTGCCACGGGCGCGGTCCATCTTGAGGATCTGGAACGGCTGCGGCGTGCCCATCAGCGGGCCCACGTCGCGCACCGGTCGGATATCGACCTGGCTGCCCGGCAGGAACGCCACCGCGCCGCCGAGATCGACGGTGAAGCCGCCCTTGACCCGGCCATAGATCGCGCCGGTCACGCGCTGGTTGCCCTCGAAGGCGCGTTCGAGATTGGTCCACGCCTCCTCGCGCCGCGCCTTCTCGCGCGACAGCACGATGGAGCCGTCGCGGTCCTCGTAGCGCTCGACATACAGCTCGACATGATCGCCCGGCTTGATCTCCGGGGCGACGCCGGGCGGCCCGAACTCCTTGAGCGCGACGCGGCCCTCGCTCTTCAGGCCGACATCGACGATCGCGTATTCGTCGGTCAGGCGGATGATGCGGCCGGTGACGACGGAGCCGTCGAAGCTGCTGTCGCGGCCGAGGGTCTCGTCGAGCAGGGCCGCGAAATCTTCGTGTGCACGTTCGGGCGCGGCTGCGCGCGCGGTGGTGGCGGATGCCATGCGGTGTGTGTGTTCCGTTTCAGGGGCGCCGGCCGGGCTGGCCGTGCGCCGTGGGTTGGCGCGCTCCGCGACGGGTGACATGCGGAACACGACTTGCCCGCGACATAAGCCGCGGGCCGGGTGCTATGGTCTGAAAGGCGATTGCAGCGATGTGGCCAAGACGCCGCGCGGAGTCAAGCCACCCCGCCCGCCCGCGATGCGCAGCAGGGATGACACGCCGGCGGCGTCAGGGCCCCGGGACGAGGCCGGGGAGACGGGCGCGCACGATC
>NZ_BANB01000837.1 GCF_000964365.1 Acidisphaera rubrifaciens HS-AP3
CATGTCGAACACTGCGTCAGGCGCGCGGGGCCTTCGATGTGGCGCGCCGCGATCAGCGCCTTGCCGCGCGCCGCCTGATCCGGCGGCGGCTGCCACTGCGTGTCCCAGACCGCCGGCAGCGGCCGCAGCGCCGCGGCCGGCGCGCGGTGGCAGTCGAGGCAGAACGCCATCGTGAAGGAGCGCGCCGCGTAGGTGAGCTGCATCGTGGCGACCGCGCCGTGGCAGCTCGCGCAGCCCACGCCCTTCGATACGTGAATCGAATGATTGAAGTAGACGTAGTCCGGCAGGCGGTTGACCCGCACCCAGTGCAGCGGCACGCTCTGCGCGAGGCTGTCGCGCACGGGGGCGAGCATCGGCGACTGGTCCCAGATATGGGAGTGGCAGGTCATGCAGGTCGTCGTCGGCGGCAGCCCCGCCGTCGCCTGTGTCGCCGCGTACTGGTGGCAGTTGCGGCAGTCGAGGCCGAGTTCGGCCACGTGATGCTTGTGGCTGAACGGCACCGGCTGTTCGGGCGCGATGCCCACGTCGCCGACATAGGCCGAATGGGCATAGCCGGTCAGGGCGACGACGGCCGCGAGCAGCACGCCGACGGTCGCGAGGATCGCCAGCCGCAGGATCGCATCGGCGCCGGGTGCGAACAGCTGGCGCATCGGCTCAGCGTCCCCGCGTGGGCGGCGGTGGTGCGGTGCAGGCGGAGGGCATCGCGGTCGCCTCGTCTGTAGCCGGTGGCCGCCACATTACACGCGGGCGCCGGGTGGGGTTCGATCCGTGGACATTATGGTCGGGCGATGTGGCGCCGGCGCACATGCCGCAGCGTCAGCAGCAGGGCGAGGATTCCCAGCACGGTGATCAGCGCGGCGACGCGGATCGTCTTCATGATCGCGAAGGTGTAGCGGCCGGTCGTCTGGTCGAAGTGAAAGCACAGCAGCAGTACCGGCGACGGCGGCGGCGCGATCTCTCCCGCCCGGGCGCGGGCGAGGGCCGCGCGCAGAGTGCCCGGCTGGTAGCCGACGCCGAGGAGATAGGACGCGACGCGCCCGTCCGGGGCGGCGATGACAAGCCCGGTCGGATGCAGGAACTGCCGCAGCACCGCGTCCCACCGGCGGGGAAAGCCGACCGCGTCCGCGACCGCGTCGATCGTCGCCGCG
>NZ_BANB01000836.1 GCF_000964365.1 Acidisphaera rubrifaciens HS-AP3
TTGGGCGGCGCTCGACCTGTTCGCGTCGATCCTGCTGCCCTTCGTGATGGCGGCGCTGATCGCCTATTTCCTCGACCCGCCGGCGCGGCACATGGCGCGCGCGGGGCTGCCGCGCGGCCTCGCGGCGCTGCTGCTGATCGTCGCGGTGATCGCCAGCGCGCTGCTGTTCGCGCTGCTGCTGTATCCGCTGATCCTGGCACAGCTCGGCCTGCTGATCGGGCGGGTGCCGACCTATGCGGCGCAGCTGCAATCCTGGGCGCGGGAGCTGATCGCGCATCTGCAGGACCGGCTGGGATCGGAGTTCGTGGACGACAAGCTGCGCGACCTGGTGGGCAGCCAGGCGGGGTCGATGCTGTCCTTCCTCGTCTCCACCCTGACCCGGCTGATCGGCGGCGGCTTCGCGCTGTTCAACGTGCTGACGCTCGCGGTGGTGACGCCGGTGGTGGCGTTCTACCTGCTGCGCGACTGGCCGCGGGTGATTGCGCGCGTCGATAGCTGGCTGCCGCGCCGCTACGCCAGCGTGCTGCGGGCGCAGGCGCGCGAGGTGGACCGCATCCTGTCGGCCTGGATACGCGGACAGGCGCTGTGCTGCGTCATCCTGGCGCTTTACTATGCGGGGGCGCTGTCCTTCGTCGGGCTCGATCTCGGGCTGATCGTCGGCATGTCGGCGGGGCTGCTGTCGTTCATCCCCTATGTCGGCTCGATCACCGGGGGTGTGCTGTCGATCGGGCTGGCGATCGCGCAGTTCCCGGACTGGCGCGGGGTGATCCAGGTCATCGTGGTGCTGGTGCTCGGGCAGGTGCTGGAGGGGTACGTCATCTACCCCCGCTTCCTCGGCGACCGGGTAGAGCTGCCGGCGGTGTGGGTGATCTTCGCCCTGTTCGCGGGCGGGGCGGCGTTCGGCTTCCTCGGCGTCATGCTGGCGGTGCCGGCGGCGGCGACGATCGGCGTGCTGTGCCGGTTCTGGCTGCGCCGCTATCTCGGCAGCCCGCTCTATCTCGATCCGCCGGCCGAGGGGTCCGGCGGCGGCGGGGCGGGCGCGTGACGGCGCGACAGCTGGCGCTGCCGTTCGCCC
>NZ_BANB01000835.1 GCF_000964365.1 Acidisphaera rubrifaciens HS-AP3
AGCCCATTGGAGACATCCCTCCGGCGGAAGCCGAGGCCGCCTACTATGCCGCGCTCGACAAGCCGGCTATGGCGGCGTGACTCAAACTAAATGGCCTCCGGCAAACCCCGGGCGGTTCAAACTCAAGGTAGCTACAGAGCCCAAAGGTCCCGATCCAATGCGGCTTCAGCCCGCGCTAGCGCCACGTTCGATCGATTGCAGCAGCACCACTCCGCTTGCCTCCGGCAACGAGCGGAGCGCCCAGCCCGGTGTCATGGGCCGGCTCTTCTGGAGTGTATGTTCGACGGTTGCTACGGCGAAAGCGCGGCCGCGCACAACATTGCTGGACGCGGCTTGGGGCGTCGTCCTGCAACTAATGCGCATTCCGGCGCCAGAACGTGGACTTGCCGTATGCGCGTAGCCGGCCCGGACCGCCTTCCAACCCGCGCCATCCTTGGCGATTGGCGCGATACGCGCGCGCCAGCTGCGGTGATGCAGTCTCCTGCCGTCGGCGACCACGTCTTCAAGCAGCCTCTGCGTGCTTGGGCGCAACGGACCTCTGTGCCTCCCTTCTTGCGTCAAAACTCCAGTGCACGCCTAGCACGGAAACCAGCAGTCAAATCCACTAGGGACATGCCATGACGCCAAACCTGACCGAGATTTCGATGCAAGCGTCGTCTCCGCTTCTGGGCGTGATGCGGTCTGCGCTTTCCATGGCTCTTCTGGGGCAAAGTAAATTAACGCGCGACATACTCTCCCTTGAGGGCATGTCCGGCTTAAAATATAGGCATTTTATAAATAATCTCGTAGGAGAGCTCAATGACACGAGCTACCTCGAGGTAGGAAGCTGGGCTGGATCTACATTGTGTTCCGCTATCTATGGGAATTCTGTAAGAGCTACGGCAATAGATAACTGGTCTCAATTCGGCGGTCCAAAAGAAATATTTTTATCTAACCTCGAACGCTTCCGGACACCCAAGGCATATGTGAATTTCATCGAGAACGACTTCCGTAATGTCGATTACTCAAGTATCGGACCGTTCAAGATCTATTTATTCGATGGGCCTCACGAAGAAATTGACCAATATGATGGACTGCAACTGCCGCTGCCTTGCCTAGAAGAGGAATTCGTCTTTATCGTCGATGATTGGAATTGGACAGCCGTCCGCGACGGAACTTTCAGCGCAATTGTAAAATCGAATCTAACAGTCAAATATGGTCTGGAGATTAGGACAACATTGGACGGGTCACATCCAGATAACGCGATGCAGAATAGTGATTGGCATAATGGATATTTTATATCAGTATTATCTAAATCGTAGATAAGGCTTTCCGCGGGTTGCGTTGCCGGGTTCGGACAGCCGGACGCCGCCGGGCGGTTGCGGCGACCGGCCAGAGGTTCAGTGAGTGCCTCCGGGTTGGCGTGGTCGCCGAGCATGGCCCGCAACACCCCCTCTGGAGTCTCCACAATGCTTTTCGGACTTCGGCGAGGAAGGACGCCCAAACAGAACATGGTGCGGAGGAGCGGCGATCCCGTACAAGTGCGACCGGGAAAGTTGCTTTCGGTCACGAATGCGGCGGGGTGAGCCGGATTTGGTTGGATGCTGCTGCCCACGGAGATCGACTTCTGGGAGAGTGAGCTAGAGCGCCATCCGACCTGATGGGATCGGGAGGGATTCCCG
>NZ_BANB01000834.1 GCF_000964365.1 Acidisphaera rubrifaciens HS-AP3
CGGCATGCGCCGCACGATCGCGCGGCGGCTGGCGGAGGCGAAGCGGGAGATCCCGCATTTCTACGTCTCGATCGACCTCAACATCGACCCGCTGCTGAAGCTGCGCGCCGACCTCAACGCCCGTTCGGCCAAGGAGGGTCCGGGCGCGTTCAAGCTGTCGGTCAACGACCTGATCATCAAGGCCGCCGCCATCGCGCTGCGCCGCGTGCCGAAGGTCAACGCGTCGTGGACCGAGGACGGCGTCGCGATCTACCGCGACGTCGACATCAGCGTCGCCGTGTCGATCCCGGACGGGCTGATCACGCCGATCATCCGGAACGCGGATCAGAAGGGGCTGGCGGCGATCAGCAACGAGATGAAGGACCTCGCCGCCCGCGCCAAGGCCGGCCGCCTGAAGCCGGAGGAGTTCCAGGGCGGCGGATTTTCGATCTCCAACATGGGCATGTACGGCGTCTCGTCCTTCAGCGCGGTGATCAACCCGCCGCAGGCCGCGATCCTCGCCGTTGCCGCGGGCGAGCAGCGGCCGGTGGTGCGCGACGGCGCGCTGGCGATCGCGACGATGATGACCTGCACGCTGTCGGTCGACCACCGCGTGGTCGACGGCGCGCTCGGCGCCGAATGGCTCGCCGCCTTCAAGGCGATCGTGGAAGACCCGCTCAGCCTGATGCTCTAGGCGCGGCGGCGCCGATGGGCGCGCCCGATATCGCCGCCCTGCGGCCCGCGCAGGCCGCCGACATGCCGGCGGTGATGCGCCTGCTGCGCGGCCTCGCGGCCTACGAGCATCTCACCGTCACGGCGCGCGAGGAGGATCTGGCGGCGGCGCTGTTCGGTGCCCCGCCGCGCCTGCATGCAGCACTTGCCGAGGTCGACGGCGTCGCCGTCGGGCTGGCGGTGTGGTTCTATACCTACGCCACCTTCGCCGGCCGCCCGAACCTGTATGTCGAGGACGTGTTCGTCGAGCCCGCCGCGCGGGGGCGGGGGATCGGGCGCGCCTGCTTCCGCCACATGGCGCGAGAGGCGGCGCGGGCGGGGTGTCTGCGCATGGAATGGTCGGTGCTGAACTGGAACGCGTCCGCCCGGCGCTTCTACGCGGGTCTGGGAGCGGAGACGGTCACGGACTGGTCGGTGCTGCGTCTGACCGGCGACGCGCTTGCGGCGCTCGCGGACGAGGCGCCGGCCTGTGGGGAGGGGAACCATGGCTGAGCAGAGTTTCGATCTCGTCGTCGTCGGCGGCGGCCCCGGCGGTTACGTCGCCGCGATCCGCGCCGCCCAGCTCGGCATGAAGACGGCGGTGGTGGAGCGCGAGCATCTCGGCGGCATTTGCCTCAACTGGGGCTGCATCCCGACCAAGGCGCTGCTGCGCACGTCGGAGATCAACCACCTGCTGCACACGCTCGATCAGTATGGTTTCGCGGCCGACAATCCGCGCTTCGATCTCGGCAAGGTGGTCAAGCGCTCGCGCGGCGTCGCCAGGCAGCTGTCGTCGGGCGTCGCGCATCTGCTGAAGAAGAACAAGGTGACGGTGCAAACACGCTCTCCAGCACCCGGCCGATCTGCTT
>NZ_BANB01000833.1 GCF_000964365.1 Acidisphaera rubrifaciens HS-AP3
CCATGGACGGCCCGGCGGCGCGCGCCGGCTGGCATGCGGTCGAACGCGGCGCAAGCCGCCTCGCCCGCTGGACGGACGGGCACGCCGAACTCGCCCTGCCGCCGGTCGCCGGCCCGGCGACCCTCACGCTCACCGTCGCGCCGCTCCCGGCCTATCCCGCCGCGGACCTCGCCATCGCCGCCTGACCTACCCGCCCGACCGGGCCGCCTACCGACACCCCCGCCGACGACGGCGGGGGTGTTGCGTTGTGAGGTCTCCACCCGGCGATCCTGCCGGATGCGTCACCATCCGGTCATCGTGAACCAGCCGGTATCCCACCTCCGGTAGTAACGCGAACGTTACTCCTGTTCAGCTTCGCGTCTTGGTTTAGTGGATCACGCTAAAGTCGCGGTCAATCGACATCGCGACAGCGGGGCGGGCGCAGGGCATCACATGAGCGGAACAACTTACGACAGCGACGGCACGCATGACGTCGCCGCGGGCATCGGGCTGACGGCGGTCACGGTGACGCACGACAGCGGCACGCCCTTCGGGCAGGTGCCGATCGTCACGCTGGACGTGACCACCCTGACCGGCACCCTGGACATAACCTCCACGAACGGCGCGGAGGCGATCGTCAACACGGCGCAGCTGAGCACCGCGGGCGGACAGCTGACCTATGACGCCAACGGCGGCGAAATCGTGCTCGGTCCCATGGGGGCGATCACCAAGACCCAGGATGGCACGATCGCCGGCGGCGGCACGTTCGATATCGGCGCCATCAAGTTCGACGGGCAAAGCAGCCCGACACTCAATGTGAGCTATGTCGGCCAGGGCGGAACCCTGGTGGTGGACCGGGCGGACGTCACCTCGTTCATCGGCGGCACGACGATCAGCGGGTTTGGCGGTGCCGGCGACGTCATCGACGATCAGGCGATCAACTACGGACAGATCAAAACCTATTCCGCCTTCTACAGCAAATTGTCCGGCCTCGAGACGTTTCGTTTCTATGATGGGCCGGCCACTTCCCGCGATCAGATCGGCCGTATCCAGGTCAAGGGAAGTATTGCCGCGACCGGCACATTCAGCCTCGGCTCCGGTCCCCTCGGTCTCTCCGCCGACAGCTCCGGCGGCCTGCTGATGGTCTGCTTCCTCGCCGGCACCGCTATCGCGACCCCGGACGGCGAACGCCTCGTCGAGTCGATCGCGCCGGGCGACCTCGTGCGCACCGCGTCAGGCGCCGCGCGGGCCGTGGCGTGGGTGGGCCACCGCACAGTCGAGCGGGCCTCGCTGCGCGAGGCGGACCTTCATGATCCGGTCGTGATCGCCGCCGACGCCGTCGCTCCCGGCATTCCGGCGCGTGACCTGCGCGTCACGCCCGACCACGCCATCCTGATCAAGGATCGGCTGATCCCGGCCCGCCTGCTGGTCAACGGCACGACGATCCGGCACGAGCCGATCGCGACCTATACCTACTATCACGTCGAACTCGACAGCCACGACATCCTGCTGGCCGAGGGGCTGACCGTCGAAAGCTATCTCGACTGCGCCGACCGTGGCCGCTTCGCCAATGCCGGTGTGGTCGCCCTGCACGCCGCCCCGGCGGCCGAGATCGACGCCGCCGCCGTCTATGCGGCGCACGGCTACCGCCCTCTGACGCTGGATGCCGCCACCGTGCAGCCGATCTGGGAGGCGCTAGCCGACCGCGCCGCCGAACTCGGCGCGGCCCCCGCAGCTCCGGCGACGACGGACGATGCCGGGCTGCACCTGCTGGTGGACGGCCGCCGCATCGCGCCGGTCG
>NZ_BANB01000832.1 GCF_000964365.1 Acidisphaera rubrifaciens HS-AP3
GCCCCCTCGTCGGCCAGGGCGGCTGTCGCGAGGGTCGTGGCGGCGGCCGCCGCCTGTTCCTCCGCCTGACGGGCGGCGAGGACGCGCACGGCATCATCCAGCGCCGCGGTGCGCACGCGGATCAGCGCGGCGAGCGCGCGGGGGCGGCTCACACCGGCCGCTCCATCGCCTCGCGCAGCGCGGCGAAGGCCGCATCCGGGGTCGAGGTCTCGTCGCGACACTGGCGCAGCACCGCCTCGATCAGCGGCATCCGGGCGATCGCCTCGTCGGTCGCCTTGTCGCTGCCGGCGTGATAGGCGCCGAGCCGCAACAGGTCGGCGGTATCGGCATGCAGGGCGATCATCGCCCGCGCGCGGCGGACCAGCGCCGCCTCCTCCGCCGTCAGGCAGCCCGGCACGGTGCGCGACAGCGAGCGCAGCACGTCGACCGCCGGATAGCGCCCGCCCTCGCCGATGGCACGGTCGAGCACGACATGGCCGTCGAGGATGCCGCGCACGGCGTCCGCCACCGGCTCGTTGTGGTCGTCGCCCTCGACCAGCACGGTGAACAGGGCGGTGATGTCGCCGGGCGCCGCCCCGCCCTCCGGCGCGGCGGGGCCGGGGCCGGCGCGTTCCAGCAGGCGCGGCAGTTCGGCGAACACGCTGGGCGGATAGCCGCGGGTGGCCGGCGGCTCGCCGGCGGACAGGCCGATTTCGCGCAGCGCGAGGCAGAAGCGGGTGACGCTGTCCATCAGCAGCAGCACGCGGCGCCCGCCGTCGCGAAAGTGCTCGGCGATCGCCATCGCCGCATAGGCCGCCTCGCGCCGCATCAGCGGCGGCGAGTCGGAGGTGGCGACGACCACGACCGCGCGGGCAAGCCCGGCTTCGCCGAGATCGTCCTCGATGAACTCCCGCACCTCCCGCCCGCGTTCGCCGACCAGGGCGAGGACGGCGACGTCGCACCCGGCATGGCGCGCCAGCATGGCGAGAAGGGTCGATTTGCCGACGCCGGAGCCGGCGAACAGGCCCAGCCGCTGGCCCGAACGGCAGGTGGCGAACAGGTCGAGGGCGCGCGCGCCGAGGCCCACGCGCGGGCCGAGCCTCGCCCGCAGTGTCGCGGCC
>NZ_BANB01000831.1 GCF_000964365.1 Acidisphaera rubrifaciens HS-AP3
CGCGTCCCCGCCGGTGACGCGCGATGCCGCGCCGTCCACGGGCCAGGCGCCCGGCACGGGCGCCCCGGCACAAGCTGCGGCGGCGCACGTGACGCTGTATGTCCTCAGCGTCGGGGTCAGCCATTTCCGCGCGCCCGCGCTCGATCTCGACAACGCCGCGAACGACGCGCGGGCGGTCGCCGACCTGTTTCGCGGCCGCAATCCGCCCGTCTATGACGAGGCGGTGGTGAAAACCCTGCTCGATGATCAGGCCACGGCCGCGAACATCGACGCGGCGCTGCGCGATATCGGGCGGCATGCCGGCCCGGACGACCTCGTGCTGCTGTTCTTCGCGGGGCACGGCGAGCAGGTGGACGGCAAATACTACTTCGCCCCGGTCGAATTCGGCACCGGGGACCCCGCGTTGCTGCATCAGGCCATGACCGCCGCCGACGATGGCACGCATCCGCTCGACGAGTTGTTTCGTCGCGAGGGATACGGTCAGTCGCGGATGCTGCCGGCGATCCAGGCGATCCAGGCCGCGCGCGTCGCGGTGATCCTCGATACCTGCTTCTCCGGCGCGATCGCGACGGAGGATGCGGTGCTGCGCCACGACAGCAACGCGACGTTGACGACGGCGCTGGGCCACGCCTCCGGCCGGTTCGTGCTGTCGAGCGCGACGGCGCTCGCCCTCGACAGCGCGGGGACGGCAACGGGCGCGCTGCCGAGCGACGGGCAGGGACACGGCCTGTTCACGTCCTTCCTGCTGCAGGCCTTGCAGGGCGCGGCCGACATGGACAGGACGGGCCGGATCGATATCTACAAGCTGACGATGTACACGACGCGGCATGTCGAGGCCGCGACCGCCAAGGGACGGCAGGAGCAGACGCCGGCGTATTTCTTCAACGGCAGCCAGTTCTTCGACCTGCGCGCGGTGCGCGACTGATCGTCATTTGTCCGCCATGACCACGACCGGGGACGTCTCGCCGGCGGCGATGCGGTCGCTCCAGAAGCGTGCGCACCCGTCATGCGGGTCCGCGACCGCGATCGCGGCGAATGCGGCGAGCGGGGCGCGGTCGGCATTCGCGCCGAGCGCGGCGAAGGCGCGGGCGTAGCGCATCACTTCCGGCCGGCCGGCACCGCCCGCGGGCAGCAGCTCATAGACACGCAGCGGCTCGCGCCGTCCCTTCAGCACGAT
>NZ_BANB01000830.1 GCF_000964365.1 Acidisphaera rubrifaciens HS-AP3
ATGGCGGCCACCATGGCGGCGCGTCCAGGGCGCCGTCCGCCGCGCGCCGCGCCGTCAGCACGGTGGCGCGTGCGGCGCCCCGCTCAGGGGGTCGCCGGCTCGCACATCACGCCGCTGCGCGTCAGATGCCGGTTATAGAACGGGTCGCGCCGCACCCACGACGCCCAGCGCGTGCAGAACCGGTGCCGGTCCAGCGCGTCCTGCGTCAGCCGCCGCGCCGAGCGCGATTCGAAATGCCGCAGCCGCGCGAACGGCGTGTAGACCGTCCGCAGCCCCGCGTCGGCGAGCCGTAGGCAGAAATCGACGTCGTTGAAGTCGATCGGGAACCGCTCGTCGAACCCGCCCACGCGGTCGAAGGCGGCGCGGCGGAACGCGATCATCGCGCCGCTGACCGCCGCGTAGTTGCGCATCACCTGGTTGAACGCGTTATAGGCGACGTGGTGGCTCGGCAGCCCCTCGAACAGATGCGCCGCGGCGCCGTGGATGCCGAGCGCGATGCCGCAATGCTGGATGGTGTCGTCCGGGCGCAGCATCTGCCCGCCGACAATGCCAACGCCCGGCAGTTCCAGCGGCTCCAGCAGCGCCGCCAGCCAGCCGCCGTCGATTGCCTCCATGTCGTCGTTGAGCAACACGACGCGGTCGGTGCCGGAGGTGCGGACGGCGAAGTTGGCCTTCTCGGCAAAGTTGAACGACGCGCCGCCGCGGCGGAACGGCACGATCTCGACGCGCGTATCCAGCTCCGCCAGCGGTGCCGCGAGGGCGAGCGCGTCCTCGTCCACGACGACGCGGATGCGGAAGGCCGGCGCGGGCGGCTGCGCGAGGATGGACCGCACGAAGCTCGACACATAGGTGGCCGGCCAGTCGCGACCGACGC
>NZ_BANB01000829.1 GCF_000964365.1 Acidisphaera rubrifaciens HS-AP3
GGCGCGTCGTGCGCGCGATCCCGGGCGCGGCCTGGCTGCGCGGCACGATGCTGAGCGCGCAGCTGGCACGGCAGGTCGCCGCGATGACGCAGACGGCGGCGGGGCGCCTCGTCTATCACGAGCCGAACATGATCGCCCGGCCGTTCCGCGGCGCCATGGTCGCCACCATCAACGACCTGTCTTGGCACCTCGACCGCAGCCTGCATCCGCCCGATCGCATCGCCTGGATCATGCGGGGGCTGCCGGCCACGCTGCGGCGGGCGCGCCGGATCGTGGCCATCTCGCAATTCACCAAGGACGAGGCGGTGGCCCGGCTGGGCGTCGATCCGGCGCGCATCGACGTGGTGCCGCTGGCCCCATCCGCCCTGTTCACGCCGATGAGCGCCGAGGCGGCGGCGCCGGTGCTGGCGGCGCACGGGCTGGCCGATCACGG
>NZ_BANB01000828.1 GCF_000964365.1 Acidisphaera rubrifaciens HS-AP3
TCTTCGCGCCGCTGCGCGCCTTCGCCGCCGCCTATCAGGACCGCATCCACGCCCGCACCGCCGCCGAACAGCTCTCCGCCCTGCCGGAGGCGCCGCCCGCCGCCCCGCCCTTGCCGGTCCGCACGATCGAGGCCGGGGGTGCGACCGTCGCCTTCGACAATGTCAGCTTCCACTGGGACCCGGCCCGTCCGCCCGCGCTCGACGGCGTCACCTTCCGCGTGCCGGCCGGCGAGACGCTGGTGCTGGCCGGCGCATCCGGCGCGGGCAAGACGACGATCATCGAAATCCTGCTCGGCTTCATCCGCCCGGATGCCGGCCGGGTGACAATCAACGGCATGGACATCGCCGACCTGACGCCGCCGGCACTCGCCCGGCTGTCCGCCTGGGTCGGGCAGAAGCCGGTGCTGTTCGCCGGCACCATCGCCGACAACATCCGCTTCGCCCGGCCCGAGGCGACGGACGAGGAGGTAGAGGCCGCTGCCCGCGCTGCCCGCGTCACCGACTATGCCGCCGCCCTGCCGGACGGGCTCGCGACGCGCATCGGCGACGGCGGCC
>NZ_BANB01000827.1 GCF_000964365.1 Acidisphaera rubrifaciens HS-AP3
CCCTCGGTCAGCCGGCGCATGTGCGGCGTGTCCGCCGGGGCACCGGCGGTGAGCATGAGCGCGAGGTCGTGCAGCCCGGGATTGTGACCGATCAGCAGCACGCTCCGCACCGTCTCCGACACGGTATTGAGCACGGCGCACAGCTGCGGCGCGGTGGCCAGGTACAGCGCGTCCATCGGCTCGATCAGCGGCGTCTCGTCCCACGGCTCCAGCGCCTCCAGCGTCTGGAGCGTGCGGCGGGCGGAGGAGACGAGGATCAGGTCGGGCACAAGCCCGAGGTCGCGCATCATCCGGCCCATGCCGGCGGCTGCCTGCCGGCCACGCGTGTTCAGCGAGCGGGCATGATCGGACAGCTTCGGATCGTCCCAGGACGATTTGGCATGCCGCAGCAGCATGAGCTGACGCATCGGTGGTCCTCGCCGGCCAGGGGCGGCTGCCGGACCCGCCCGCCGGACTTGCCCACCACCCGTTCGACCACATCCTACACCAATCGACCGATCGCAATCGACCCGTGAGCGGGGTAGCCATGACCGTGCCGGCCTGCCGCCGCGCCTGCCTCGACCGGGGCGACGCGCCCATCCCGAACGTGTCCCGCCAGAACCTGTCCTGCGCGACGGGCCGGCGGTGAGCGCGCGCCGGCCACGCGCGGGCGGCGCACTGCGCGTCGTGCTCGGCGATCAGTGCACCGCGGGCCTGTCCGCCCTCGACGATCTCGATCCGGCGGCGGACACGGTGCTGATGGCGGAGGTGCAGGCCGAATGCACCTATGTGCGTCACCATCCGAAGAAGATCGCCCTCGTGCTGTCGGCGATGCGGCATTTCGCCCGCGCGCTGGAGGCCCGCGGCGTGCGCGTCGCCTATGTCCGGCTCGACGACGCGGACAACACCCACACGCTGCGCGGCGAGGTCGTGCGCGCCGCGAACCGGCTGCGCCCCGCCGCGATCGTCGCGACCGAGCCCGGCGAGTGGCGGGTGCTCGAGGACATGCGCGGCTGGCAGGACGCCGCCGGCGTGCCGGTGGAGATACGCGACGACACCCGCTTCGTCTGCCGCCTGCGTGAGTTCCGCGCCTGGGCGCGCGGCAAGCGGAGCTTGCGCATGGAGTTCTTCTACCGCGACATGCGCCGCCGCACCGGCCTGCTGATGAACGGCGACACGCCGGAGGGCGGGCGGTGGAACTACGACGCGGAGAACCGCAAGCGCCTGCCGCCCGGCATCGACGTGCCGGCGCCGCCGGCTTTCGCGCCGGATGCGATCACGCGGGACGTGCTGGCCCTCGTCGCAGCGCGCTTCGGCGACCATTTCGGCGATCTCGACGGCTTCGCGTGGCCGGTGACGGCGCGCGACGCCGGCCGCATGCTGGACGATTTCATCACCCGCCGCCTGCCGTCCTTCGGCGACTGGCAGGACGCGATGGCCACGGGCGAGGCGACGCTGTTCCACAGCCTGATCTCCACCTCGCTCAACTGCGGCCTGCTCGATCCGCTGGAGGCGTGCAGGCGGGCGGAGGCGGCCTACCGCGCCGGCGACGCGCCGCTCAACGCGGTGGAGGGCTTCATCCGCCAGATCATCGGCTGGCGCGAATACGTGCGCGGCATCTACTGGCTGCACATGCCGGACTACGCGACGCGCAACGGCCTCGATGCCACGCGGCGTCTGCCGGATTTCTACTGGACGGGGGAGACGCGCATGGCCTGCCTGCGCGCCGTCGTCGATCAGACGCGCGCGCACGCCTATGCGCATCACATCCAGCGGCTGATGGTCACCGGCAACTTCGCGCTGCTCGCCGGGCTCGATCCCGATCAGGTGGACGAGTGGTACATGATCGTCTTCGCCGACGCCTATGAATGGGTGGAGATGCCGAACACGCGCGGCATGGCGCTGCACGCCGATCACGCCGTCGTCGGCTCGAAGCCCTATGCCGCGTCCGGCGCCTATATCAACCGCATGAGCGACTACTGCGCCGGCTGCGCCTATGACGTGCGGCAATCGACGGGCCCGGCGGCGTGTCCGTTCAACGCGCTCTACTGGGACTTCATCGCGCGGCACGCCGACCGCTTCGCCGGCAACCCGCGCATGGCGATGCCGGTGCGCACATGGCGCCGCATGGCGGCGGCGAAGCAGCGCGCGCTGCGCGAACGCGCGGCGGATTTCCTCGCCGCGATGGACGCCGGGGACGCGGTGTGACGCCGCTGGCCGCCGCCGCGACCGCGCCTATCCCGCGCGCGCCTATCCCTCCCGCGTCTGGGCGTCGAGGTCGATCCACGACAGATGCCCGCCCTTGCCCGCGCCGGTGTCGAGGAAGACGGCCCGCCCGCCGGCGGCGTTGGTGCGGCGCCAGGGGCGGCCGTCGGTGCTGCGGCGGTCATGGCCGCAATAGACCGTCAGGCCCGCCGGGATGCGGTCGATCCAGGCAAGGCTGCGTTCGGGAAACCCGTCACCCTGTATCCGGCCCGTGGGCTTGCCGTACAGCGCCCGCGCCAGCGCGCCGTGGGCATGCAGCGCGTCAAGCGGCGGCGGGTCGCCGAGCAGCATGTCGGTGTGAAACCCGCCATGCACGAACAGCGCCTGGTCGCGCCTTGCCCAGGCCGGGGCGCGGCCGATTTCCTCGATCGCGCGCACCCGCAGCGAGGCATCGAGCGCGTCGCGCGTCGCCGCCAGCGCGGGCGTGACGCGCACCCCTTCGCCGCGCAGCACGCGGCGCAGCTTGTAGTCGTGGTTGCCCAGCAGGAACAGGCCGCGCCCCTCGTCGATCAGCCGGAATATCAGGCGCAGCACGCCCGCGCTGTCCGGCCCGTAATCGGACAGGTCACCGAGCTGCACCACGAACCGGTCGGTCTCGCAGGCATAGGTGAAGCCGCGCAGGTCGCCGTGGACATCGCCGACCACCCGCAACGCACGCCCGGGCGGGATCGTCATGCCGCCGATCGCTGGCCCCCGCCGCTGATGCCGCGATACGCCTCCAGCGCGCGCGTCCGCCCCGCCGCGAGATCGACGACCGGGCGCGGATAGTCGGCGCCGAGCCGCACGCCCGCCGCCGCCAGCGCCGCCTCCGGCGCCTCCCACGGCGCATGGACGTGGCGGGCGTCGAGGCGCGTCAGCTCCGGCACCCAGCGGCGGACATAGTCCCCGTCCGGGTCGAACTTCGTGCCCTGCAGCACCGGGTTGAACACGCGGAAGAACGGCGCGGCATCGGCGCCGCAGCCCGCGACCCACTGCCAGCTCGCGGCGTTGGAGGCGAGGTCGGCATCGACCAGCGTGTCCCAGAACCACGCCTCGCCGTCCTGCCAGCGGATCAGCAGGTGCTTGATCAGGAACGAGCCGACGATCATCCGCACGCGGTTGTGCATCCAGCCGGTCTGCCAGAGCTGGCGCATCCCCGCATCGACGATCGGCACGCCCGTCTGTCCGCGCGTCCAGGCGCGCAGCCCCGCCGCGTCGTCCCGCCACGGCATGCGCGCGAACTCCGCGCGCAGCGGCCGGTCCGGCAGGTGCGGATGGTGCCACAGCAGATAGGC
>NZ_BANB01000826.1 GCF_000964365.1 Acidisphaera rubrifaciens HS-AP3
GCCGCGCGCCTCGCCGCCCGCCGCATGCACCTCGCGGACCGGCTGGCGACGCTGCATGTCTATCTCGACATCACGCCGCAGCAGGAAGGCCCCTGGCACGCTTTCAGCCAGGCGGTGCTGGGCATGGTGCCGGACGTGAAGGACCTGCCGCAGCCGGGGCAGCCGGAGAGCGCCTTCGACGGCATCGACCGGATGGCGAAGATGCTCCAGCGGCGCGCCCAGGCGGTGCAGGCGGTGGATCAGGCCGCGCAGACGCTCAAGGCCTCGCTCACCCCCGACCAGATCACGCGGGCCGACGGCGCCTGGGCGCTGATGCGGGCGCACATGATGCGCATGCACCGGATGCACGACCACGCCTGGATGCACTGGTCCCGTCCGGGCGTGCAGGGTCCGCAGCGCGGCTGAGGCGGGGCGTCAGCCTCGGGACGGCGCCTGTCCCGGAACCGCCGTCGTCGGTCCGGTCGGGGGATGCACCACCGGCCCGACCGGCGGCGGCAGCATGCAATGGGCAACGATCGGGGCGCACCGCGCCTCGGGCGCGCCCGCCACCGCCGTCTCGCCCGCATACCGCACGGCGTCCACCCGGCCGTTGCGCAACTCGAACTGCGCGTTGCAGTTGCCGCCGCCGCCCAGCGTCACGCCGCCACCCACCACCGGCAGCGTCAGGTTCAAGCCATCCGTCGCGGGCGGGGTGTATTCATAGCTGCGTATCTCCAGCCCGTCGGCGAGCTTGACCGTCTTGGTCGGCAGGCCCGCGCAGAGGTCGAGCTCGCGCGCGCTGAGGCCGACCAGCTGTGTCTCGGCAAGCTGCGCCTGACGCGAAGCCTGCACGGCACAGCCACCGAGCGCGCAGGCCGCCACCATCAGCCCTATCGATCGCAGATGCATCCGTCTCCGTCCGTCGCAGTTGCATGGGGCGCCGCCGCCTGGGCGGCCGCAGTCAGACGCGCGCCGGCAGCGCCGCCGCCGCCGGGGCTGGATTCGCCGCCTCGCGCCGCCGCCGCGCGCGCTCGAACAGCAGCGCCAGCGTGCATTGGATGAAAATGCCCGTCGCGTTCACCGCGACCTGCATCGGCCAGGCATAGCCGAGGGTGCGGAACGCGAGCCGCCCGACCACGGCCAGCATGCAGCCGGCCGCGAAGATATAAAGCGAATGGCGACCGCACGCCTCCAGCGGCCGCAGCAGCCGGCTGCGCGCCACGCGGCGCAGCGCGTCGACCGTCATCACGACATAGAACAGCGCCGCGATGTCGATCAGCCGGAGGATATTCAGCCGGCTCTTGTCCGGCGGCGCCATGTCGAGCGGGCGCAGATCCGGCAGGCGCCAGGCATGCCACGGAAAGGTCTGGAAGAACGCGAACACAAGAAACGCGGCACAGGCCGCCAGCAGCCAGCGATTGGCGGGCAGCGCGCCGCGACGCTGCAGCACGGTCGCGAAGGCGATGCCGATGGTGAACAGGAACTGCCAGCTGAACGGGTCAAAATACCAGCCGTTCGGATCGAGGATGTTCGGGAAGTCGAGCCAGGGAAAGGCCTGCGCGGCCAGCCAGATCAGCGCGCTGCCCGCCAGCGTGCCCCACATGCTGACGCGCATCAGCAGATAGATCGCCGGGAAGACCGCGAGCAGCACGATGTACAGCGGCAGGATGTCCAGATAGGTCGGCAGCGCGCGCAGCAGCAGGCCGTCGCGCACGCCGCGCGCCCCCGCGCTCAACAGGGTCGCATCCGACAGGACGACCAGACCGGTCCGGCGCGACCACACCTCCACCAGCATCAACGTCGCCGCCAGCAGGGCGATCTGCGTGCCGTAGATGCGCAGGCACCGCAGCGCGATCTTGCGCAGTCCGGCCGACGCCCCGTCGCGCGCGAAGCTGCGCCCGTAGGCGATCATCGCGGAAAACCCGGCCAGCAACACGAACACCTCGCCCGCGTCGCAGAAGCCGAACCAGTGCAGCGTGTACCAGGACAGGTCGTTGCCCGGGACGTGGTCGATGAAGATCATCAGCAGCGCCGCGCCGCGCAGCACATCCACCCTGGTGTCGCGCGGCAGCTTGCGCGCCGCGGGC
>NZ_BANB01000825.1 GCF_000964365.1 Acidisphaera rubrifaciens HS-AP3
CGGCGCGATCGGGCCGGAGCTGGTCCACGAATGGCTGACCGCGATCCTGCTGCGCCACCCGGCGCTGCTCGCGGACGTGGCGCATGCGTACGAGACGGTGGCGCTTCCCGACGACCTGCGGCGGCTGCGCGGGCATCTGCTGGATGTGGCGGAGCGGACACATCCGCTTGACTCCACGGGCGTGATGAACCACCTCCGCCAAGTCGGAGCGGACGGAGCCGCGGCACAGGTTCTGTCCGACGTCCCGGTGCCGTTGCCGTCCTGCGCCCGGCAGGCGGCGATGCCGGCAGAGGCGGAGGCTGGTTGGTGGCATTATTTCGGCCTTCTCGACCCCCACCGCCTGGACGAGGAAATCGCGTCGGCGACGCGGCATATGAGCGAACGCTTCGACGATGCCAGCCAGCGACGGCTGATCGCGCTGCTGGAGGCCCGGCTGCGGCTGTTGCGCGAACCCGACGAGGCCGAGGCCTGATCCTGGCGCCTGCAAATCCTTACTGGAGTGCCTGACACGATGGCGACGAAGCCCGCCGCGGCCGGTGAAGCCGGCGCTGCCGAACAGGACGTGGATACCACCCTGCTGGACGTGCAGTCCGCCGCCGTCAAGCGGCTGCTCGTGCGCGGCAAGGAGCGCGGCTACATCACGTTCGACGAGCTGAACGCCGTCCTGCCGCCGGACCAGAATTCGTCCGAGCAGATCGAGGACGTGATGTCCAATCTCAGCGAGATGGGCATCCAGGTCGTCGAGAGCGAGGAACAGGAGGAGGCCGAGGCCGCGCCCAAGGCCGAGAAGGGCGAGGGCGAGGCCGAGGGCGAGGAGCAGTCCGGCAACGTCGACGAGGAAAGCCTCGGCCGCACCGACGATCCCGTCCGCATGTACCTGCGCGAGATGGGCAGCGTCGAGCTGCTGTCGCGCGAGGGCGAGATCGCGATCGCCAAGCGGATCGAGGCCGGCCGCGACATGATGATCAGCGGGCTGTGCGAAAGCCCGCTGACGTTCCGCGCCATCGTCAGCTGGCATGACCAGCTCAAGGCCGGGAAGATGCTGCTGCGCGACATCATCGACCTGGAGGCGACGCAGGGCGCCGGGGCGGCCGAGGCCGCCGGGCCCGAGGCGGCCGAAGGCGCCGACGGCGCGGCGTTCGAGGCGCCCGAGGAAATCGAGGTGGACGAGGACGGCGAGGGACCGGGCATGTCCCTCTCCGCGCTCGAGGAAAAGCTGAAGCCCGAGGTGCTCGCGACCTTCGAGGAGATCGAGGCGCAGTACAAGAAGCTCCAGAAGCAGCAGACCCGCCGGCTGGAGACGATGGTCGCCGGCGAGGAGATGAACGCCCGGTCGGAAAAGACCTATGAGAAGGCGCGCGAGGAGCTGGTCCGCACGGTCGGGCAGGTGCGGCTGCACAACAACCGCATCGAGGAGCTGGTCACGCAGCTCAAGCAGCTCAATCAGCGGCTGACGACGCTGGAGAGCCAGCTCGTGCGCATGGCCGACCAGAGCAAGGTGCCGCGCGACGACTTCATCAAGCAGTATCGCGGCAGCGAGCTGGACCCCAACTGGATCGAGCGCGTGAGCCGTCTGCCGGGCAAGGCGTGGAAGGCCTTCGTCGCCCGCCACATGGCCGACATCACGCAGACGCGCGAGCAGATCGGCGCCGTCGCGACCGAGGCCGGGCTGTCGATCGCCGAGTTCCGCCGCGTCTTCGCCACCGTCTCGCGCGGGGAGCGCGACAGCGCGCGGGCGAAGAAGGAGATGATCGAGGCCAACCTGCGCCTCGTGATCTCGATCGCCAAGAAATACACCAACCGCGGCCTGCAGTTCCTGGACCTGATCCAGGAGGGCAATATCGGCCTGATGAAGGCGGTCGATAAGTTCGAGTATCGCCGCGGCTACAAGTTCAGCACCTATGCGACGTGGTGGATACGCCAGGCGATCACCCGCTCGATCGCCGATCAGGCGCGCACCATCCGCATCCCGGTGCACATGATCGAGACGATCAACAAGCTGGTGCGCACCTCGCGCCAGATGCTGCACGAGATCGGCCGCGAGCCGGCGCCCGAGGAGCTTGCCGAAAAGCTCGGCATGCCGCTCGAGAAGGTGCGCAAGGTGCTGAAGATCGCCAAGGAGCCGATCAGCCTGGAGACGCCGATCGGCGACGAGGAGGACAGCCATCTCGGCGACTTCATCGAGGACAAGGCGGCGGTCATCCCGCTCGACGCCGCGATCCAGGCCAACCTGCGCGAGGCGACGACGCGCGTGCTGTCGTCGCTCACGCCGCGCGAGGAGCGTGTGCTGCGCATGCGCTTCGGCATCGGCATGAACACCGACCACACGCTCGAAGAGGTCGGACAGCAGTTCAACGTGACGCGCGAGCGCATCCGCCAGATCGAGGCCAAGGCGCTGCGCAAGCTCAAGCACCCGAGCCGCAGCCGCAAGCTGCGCAGCTTCCTCGACGACTAATACGGCCAGGCGCCGCCGCCATGGAGCCGTGCGTGCAGGTCGGCGTGACGGTCACGTTCCTGCGCATGGACATGCCGCCATGGCGGCCGGGGCCGGCGTTGCCGGCGGATGCGACGGTGGTGCGCGAGACGGCGCCGACCGTGCCTTTCTACCGGTTCCTGTACGATACGGTGGGCGCGGACTACCTGTGGTGGCTGCGCCGCGCCATGCCGGACGACGAGATCGCGGCGCTGCTGGCCGATCCGCGCATCAGCATCCATGTGCTGTATCGCGACGGGCAGCCGGCGGGGTTCTATGAGCTCGATGCCCGCGCCGCGCCGGACGTCAATCTCAGCTATTTCGGCCTGCTGCCGCACGCGGTGGGCACCGGACTGGGCACCGCCTTTCTGCGCCACGCCGTCGATGCCGCGTGGGCGCTGCGGCCGCGGCGGGTGACGGTCAACACCTGCAACGCCGACCACCCCCGCGCCCTGCCGGGCTATCTGCGCGCCGGATTCCAGCCGGTGCGCCGGCTGCGCGAGGTGTGGCCGGTGCCGTTGCGCCTCGGTATGCGTATCCCCGATCTCATGCCCGGTTAGGCGCGCGCCGGCCGATCAGGCGCAGACATCGTCAGCGTCGGACGTCAGGGACGGACGGGGGACAGGGTCTGGGGTGTCGGCATCGGATGCGCGGGCGTGGTCCCCGGCGCGGCGGCCGCGGGCGCGGGGGTGGCGGGGCTGTCCGGGACGGCGATGGTCACGTCCCCGTGCGCGACGGTCTGCACGATCTCGCGCCCGGCGGTGCGGAACTCCGTGCGGAGGGCCTCGTGCGTGTCGCGCGTCGCGTACAGCCGCACCTTCGCCTTGTTCGCCGCGTCGGTGTAGGTGAACAGCTCCACCGGCCGGCCGTCGAGCGTCGTGTCGCGGCAGGCAAGGTCCTGCGCTTCCTGCGCCCAGTCGATCGCGGCGATATGGGTGCGGAAAGTGGCGACGCGCTGATGCGCCGCCGCGATGCGGTCATGCGCCTCCTGATCCGGGACTTCCTGCAGCGGGCCGCCATGGCCGACCCACAGGCGCGTGGCGGTGGCCACCGTCTCGTCCACGGTGCCGCCGTGGCGCACGACGGCGCGCGAGCGATCGGGGGGCGCGCGTTCCATCAGCACGCTGCCGAGCACCTTGCCGGTGCGCAGGTCGGTGGTGATGGTCGCGGTGCGCGACGGCACGCTGTCCTGTTCGTCGAGGCTCTTGAGCTGCGCCGCGGACGCGGCCTTGAGGTCGGCGAGGCAGTCGGCGCGGGCGGCGCCCGACGCCGCGGCCGCGAGGCCGAGACACGAGGCCGTCGCCAGTCCAAACAGGGTCCGTCGCATGTCCCGCCGCCTTCCGTTCTGCGGCGCCGGGCTAGCGCGCGGACGCCGGAAGGGCAAGCACCCCTGCCAGGGCAAGTCCCCTCCGGCGTCACGCGCGCCGCGCACGTGGCGGCTACGCGCCGTGTGTCAGAGGCTGCGGTCGATCCACGCCTTGAGCTGGCTCTTGGGCACCGCGCCGACCTGTGTCGCGGCCTGCTTGCCGTCCTTGAACAGCATCAGCGTCGGGATGCCGCGCACCGCGTATTTGCCGGGGGTGCCCGGGTTCTCGTCGATGTTGACCTTCACGACCGTGAGCTTGCCGGCGTATTCGCCCGCGAGTTCCTCCAGCGCCGGGGCGATGGCGCGGCAGGGGCCGCACCATTCGGCCCAGAAATCGACCACGACCGGGCCCGGGGCCTGCAGCACGTCGGTCTCGAACGTGGCATCGGTGACGGCCTTGGTGTTCGCGCTCATCGGCGGATGTTC
>NZ_BANB01000824.1 GCF_000964365.1 Acidisphaera rubrifaciens HS-AP3
GACGCGGGCGGGGCCGGCGACGCGGCCGGCGACCCGCAGCGCGCGGCGCAGGATCGTGTCCTCGCCGCCGGCGGCCGCCTGGTCGCCGAGGAGGACGCCAAGCGCAGGAAGCACCCTCTGGACCGCTGGGACGAACTCGCCGCCCGCGCCGCCGAGGGACGCTTCCCCAGGGGAACCGACGTCTTCCTCACGAAATACCACGGCCTGTTCTACGTCGCCCCGGCGCAGGACAGCTACATGTGCCGGCTGCGCATCCCGGGCGGCATCCTGTCCGCCCATCAGCTTCACGGCATCGCCGACCTCGCCGATGACCGCGCCGGCGGGTACGCGGACATCACCACCCGCGCCAACCTGCAACTGCGCGAAATCCCCGCGGGAGCGGCGCCCGAGGTGCTGATGCGCCTCGCCGATCTCGGTCTTACCGCGCGCGGGTCCGGCGCGGACAACGTGCGCAACGTGACCGGCAGCCCGACCGCCGGCATCGACCCGCAGGAGCTGCTGGATACGCGGCCGCATACCCGCGCCCTGCATCACCACATCCTGAACACCCGCGACCTTTACGGCCTGCCGCGCAAGTTCAACGTCGCCTTCGACGGCGGTGGCCGCATTCCGGTGCTGGAGGACACCAACGACGTTGCCTGGAACGCGGTCGCCGTTGCCGACGGGCACGGCGTCGCCCCCGGCACCTATTATCTGCTCGGCCTCGGCGGCATCACCGGCCATCGCGACCTCGCGCGCGCGACCGGCGTGATCGTGCCGCCGGACGACGCGGTGCGTGTCACCGACGCCATCATCCGCGTCTTCATCGCCGAGGGCACGCGCACCGACCGCACCCGCGCGCGGCTCAAATATCTGCTCGATGCCTGGGGAGTCCCGCGCTTCCTCGACGCCGTGGAGGAAATCCTCGGCAGCAAGCTCGCGCGCGTGACGGACGCCGCCCTCGCCCCACGGCCGCCGCGGCAGAAGCACGGCCATCTCGGCATCCACGACCAGAAACAGCCGGGGCTCGCCTATGTCGGCATCGCGACGCCGGTCGGGCGTCTGACCAGCGCGCGGCTGCGCGGCCTCGCGGCGATCGCGGCGCGGCACGGCACGGGCACGCTCCGTCTCACCGTCTGGCAGAACCTGCTCATCGGCGACATACCGCGCGAGCGGCTCGACGCGGCGCTGGCGGACATCGCCGCGCTCGGGCTCGGCTGGGAAACATCGGCGCTGCGCGGCGGCCTCGTCGCATGCACCGGCAGCGCGGGGTGCAAGTTCGCCGCCGGCGACACCAAGCGCCACGCCGCCGCGCTCGCCGACTGGCTCGATGCCCGCATCGCAATCGACGCGCCGATCAACATCCACCTGACCGGCTGCCACCACTCCTGCGCCCAGCACTTCATCGCCGATATCGGCCTGCTCGCCTGCAAGGTCGAACAGGGCGAGGACCTGATCGAGGGCTACGACCTGCATGTCGGCGGCGGCGCCGGGGCGGAGGGACGCATCGGCCGCCTGATCCGGCCACGGCTCGCGGTCGCGGAAGTCGCGCCGGCCATCCTGGCACTGCTGCGCGCGTGGATCGGACAGCGCGCGGACGGGGAGAGCTTCTGGTCCTGGTCCGGGCGGCAGGACGAGGCGACCCTGCTGGCGGCGACCACGGGCGCCACCACGGCAGCGGACATGGGGGCAGAGGTACTGGAATCGGCCGGATGAACGCAGTCACGCCGCCGATGCCCCTGATCCCGGAGACCGCGCCGTTCACGCCCGACCAGCGCGCCTGGCTCAACGGCTTCCTCGCCGGCCTGTACGGCGGCGCCGCCGCCGGCCAGGTTTCCACCGCCGCCGCGCCCGCGCCCGCGCCGGAGGCGGCGTTTCCCTGGCACGACCCGGCGCTCGACCTCGCCGAGCGGCTGGCG
>NZ_BANB01000823.1 GCF_000964365.1 Acidisphaera rubrifaciens HS-AP3
AGGAAGGCGGCGAGCGCGAGCGCGGCGCGCGGGGGCGCCGCCCGCCCGCGTGGGCGGGCCGGCGTCGGCCGGGACGGGAGGGCTGGCATCAGATGCGGTGCACGTCCGGTTCGGGGTGAGGGGCGGCGGCTATTTCGACGTGAAGGCGCAGATCACCGGCGTCTGGTCGCCCTTGGGCAGTTCGGGGATGGCGGCGTTGCCGGCCTGTCCGGCGGCGACGACAATGTATTCGTGGCCGCCCGCCTCATACGCCTCGGTCGGGGCCTGGATGAAGGCGCCGGTGTCGTAGCTCCAGAGCAGCTTGCCGGTCTTGGTGTCGAAGGCGTTTTCCCGGCCGCCGAGATTGCCGGAGAACACGAGGCCCGACGCCGTCACCAGCGCGCCGCCGTAATTCGGCAGGTTGAAGTGGTGGCGCCAGTCGAAGATGCCGGTGTCGACGTTGATCGCGTTCATCTGCCCGGTATTCGGCCCGACCAGCTTGGGGAAGTCGCCGCCGAGGTAGAATTGTCCGGCGATGTAGATCACGTCCTTGCTCGCGGTCCAGCGGCCGCATTCGTTCTGGCTCGGCACGTAGAAGTCGTTGGTGGACGGGTCGAACGCGCCGCCCTGGTACTCGATGCCGCCGAGCGTGTTGGGGCAGGCGATGTTGCCCTCGACGCTCGGCGCGTCGGCGATGCCCTTCTGGAAGCTGGTCACGGTATGGTTGAGCAGCTTGCCGCTCGCCGCGTCGAGGATCCAGAAATTGCCGGCCTTGTCGCCGGTCGCGACCATCTTGACGTCCGCGCCGTCATGCTTGCCGGTGAACAGCACCGGCTGCATCGGCGGGTCCCAGTCATGCGTGTCGTGCGGTATGAACTGATGATACCATTTCAGCGTCGGCTTGCTGCCGGAGATGTCGAGGGCGACCATCGAGTCCGAATAGAGGTTGGCGCCCTCGCGTACCGAGCCGAGGAAGTCCGGTCCCGGATTGCCGAGGTTGAGATACATCATGTGCGTGGCGGTATCGATCGTCACGCCGCCCCAGGTGGAGGCGCCGCCGCGCTTCCACGAATCGCCGCTCCATGTCTCGTGGCCGGGCTCGCCGGGGCCGGGGACCGTCTCCCAGCGCCAGAGCACGTGGCCGTCCTTCGGATCATAGGCGGCGATGTTGCCGTTGCCTCCCCAGTCGCCGTCCGACACGCCGAGCAGCAGCTCGTCGCGGTTGGTGCTGGCGTCGTGATAGGGCACCGGCGCCATGGTGTAGAACGAGTTGGCGGTGTCATCGACCGTCACCTTGTCCCACACCTTGGCGCCGGTCTTGGCGTCGAGCGCGATCAGGTGGCCGTCGAGCGTGCCGAGGTAGACGTTGCCGTCGAGCAGCGCGATGCCGCGATTGGCCGCGAAGGAAATCACGTGCGGGCTGTCGCTGAACTGCCACTTCAGCTTGCCGGTCGCGGCGTCGAGCGCATAGACGTGGTCGTGCGCCGAGGTGACGTACATCGTGCCGTGATAGACGATCGGCGACACCTCGAGCGGGCCGGTGTCGTTGATGGTGAACTTCCACGCCAGCTTGAGGTCGGCGACGTTGGCGGGCGTGATCTGCGCCGCCGTGGTGTAGTGGTTGCCGGTGTAACTCTTTGCCGGGAGGATCCAGTCCGCCGCGTCGGAGGCGGCGTGGGCGAACTCCTCCGCGGTCGGCGTGTCCTGCGCGCGGGCCGGGGTGCTGAGGGCCGCCGCCCCCGCCAGACCCACGGCGGCCAGGCCCATCAGGGCGGCGCCCGTGGCGGCGGGCTTCACGATGGCCGATCCGCAACGCCACTGATCGCGCAGTGTCATGTCTTCCTCCCCTGGTGTCGCGCGGCGTGTCGTGGCCGGCACATTTGTCCGGACATGCGCCGCCGCTTCGAGACGGTCGTGTGTTGACCGACATGACCACGAGGGGAAGCCGCGCACGGGGTCCGGCGCTTCACGTTAGTGCGAGGCGGCCCAAGCTTGGCCGCGTGGTGATCAGCGGGCCGGGGTCGGCCGGGCGTCGCGCGGCAGGGCGCCGGGGGCGATCCAGGCGGCGGCGCGGAGCAAGCGCGCGGCGCCGGCGACGCGGACACGGATCGGC
>NZ_BANB01000822.1 GCF_000964365.1 Acidisphaera rubrifaciens HS-AP3
AACATGGCTGTTCTCTCCTTGCTGGCGTGCAGAGAGAACAGCCGCGTCCGCCGGCAAGTTGCCTGTCGCAGATTAAGGCGCGCACACGGCTGCGCGACAGGCTCGACCGCAGGGGCCGTCAGTCGCGGTTGAGCTTCGCGTCCGTCCGTGCCTGGAGCGTATCGAAATCCAGCCCGTCCACCATCCAGCGCACGACGAAGCCGCGCGGCTCCACATCCAGCACGCACAGATTCGTATAGACGCGCTTGACGCTGCCGATCGCCGTCAGCGGATAGGCGCAGCGGCTGACGATCTTGCTGGCGCCTGTCTTGGTGGTGTGGTCGGTGACGACCCACAGCCGCTTCGCCCCGGCGGCAAGGTCCATGGCGCCGCCCACGGCGGGCGCGGTGTCGTTGGCGCTCGTCGCCCAGTTGGCGAGGTCGCCGTTCTCCGCCACCTCGAACCCGCCGAGGACGCACAGATCCAGATGCCCGCCGCGTATGATCGCGAAGCTGTCGGCGTGGTGGACATACGACGCGCCCGGCCGCAGCGTGACGTATTGCTTGCCGGCGTTGATCAGCCAGCGGTTCTCGTGCCCCGGCTCCGGCGCCGGCCCCATGCCGAGCACGCCGTTCTCGGAATGAAAGATCACCTCCCGGTCGGCCGGCACGTAGTCGGCGATCAGGGTGGGCATGCCGATGCCGAGATTGACGTACCAGCCCTCCGGTATGTCGTCGGCGGCGCGGCGGGCGATGCCCTTGCGGTCGAGCGGCGTATAGGACGCGACGGCGGTGTCGGGCATGGCTTTGCTCCCCTCCCGTGAATGCGGACGGCGGATCAGAACAGCGGCGGGTCACCGTAGGGCACGTGCAGCACCCGGTCCACGTGGATGCCGGGCGTCATCACCTGCTCCGGCGGGATGTCGCCCAACTCCACGACATGCTGCGTCTGCACGATCGTCAGGCGGGCGGCGGTCGCCATCACCGGGTTGAAGTTGCGGCCGCTGTCGCGGAACGTCAGGTTGCCCCAACGGTCGGCCTGCCACGCCTCCACCAGCGCCACGTCGCCGGGCAGGGCGTGCTCCATCACATAGTTGCGCTCGCCGAAGCGGCGCTCCTCCTTGCCCTGGCCCAGCAGGGTGCCGACGCTGGTCGCGGTGTAGAAGGCCGGGATGCCGGCGCCGGCCGCGCGGATACGCTCCGCGAGCGTGCCCTGCGGCACCAGCTCCAGCTCGATCAGCCCGGCCTTGTACAACTCCTCGAACACCGTGCTGTCGCTGCTGCGCGGAAAGCTGCACACGATGCGGCGGACGCGGCGCAGCTCCATCAGGCGCGAGACGCCGACCCGGCCCGATCCGGCGTTGTTCAGGACGATGGTCAGATCCTTCGCCCCCTGCTCGATCAGCCCGTCGATCAGCGCGTTGGGCTGGCCCACCGCGCCGAAGCCGCCGATCAGCACCGTCGCACCGTCGGCGATGCCGTCCATCGCCTCGGCCATGGTGCGGACGAACTTGTCGATCATGGCGCCGGCTCCCCGATCTCGATCACCGCGTCGGCAGCATAGGCACCGTCCGGCAGGGCGAATACCGGGTTGAGGTCGATCGAGCGCAGCCGCGGCCCCGCCTGGTGCGCGAACACCGACAGCCGGGCCAGCATGTCCGCCAGCGCCGCGATATCGGCCGCCGGCCGCCCGCGCGCGCCGAGCAGCAGCGGCGCGCCCCGGATCGAGCGGATCATGCGCTCGGCCACGTCCACCCCGAACGGGCAGCGGTGCAGCACCACGTCGCGCAGCACCTCCACGAACACGCCGCCCAGGCCGAACACCGCGACCGGGCCGAACACCGGGTCCTGCTGGATGCCGAGGATGCATTCCGTGCCGCCCGACAGCTGGCGCGCGACCAGCACGCCCTCGATCCGCGCCTGCGGCCGCGCGGCCCGCGCGCGGGCGATCAGGGTCGCATAGCCCTCGCGCACCGCCTCGGCCGAGGCGACGCCGAGCAGCACGCCGCCGATTTCGGTCTTATGCAGGATGTCGGGCGAGACGATCTTCAGCACGACCGGGAAGCCGAAGCCCTCCGCCGCCGCCACCGCCGCGTTGGCGCTGGTGCAGACACGCTCGGGCGCGGCGGCGATGCCGGCCTCGGCCAGCAGCCGCTTGGCCGTCGCCTCGTCCGGCGTCGTGTCGGGGAGCGCCACATGCGGCACCGCGGGCGGCGGCAGCGCGGGTGCGGCCTCGAACGCCGCGCCGAACGTGCCCATCGCCGCGATCGCCGCGACCGCGCGCGACGGGTCCTCGTGCACGATCATCCCCTCCGCCTCATACCCCGCGACCACGTCGGGGGCCGCGATGACGGACAGGACATAGAGACGGTCGGGATGGGCCTTGCGCACGTCGCGCAGCATGGCGCGCAGCGCCGGCGCGTGCGAGCCGCCGCCGGTCTGCGAGAAGAACGCGATGTTGGACGCATAGCCGCCGTCGGCGACCATGCTCTCCATGAACGCCTCGGCCAGCGCGAAATCGTTGAACACCTGCGCCGTCGCGTCGACCGGGTTGCGCGGCGCGGAGAACGACACCAGGGCGCGCAGCTTCGCCTGCGCCTCGTCCGGCATCGGCGGCATCGGCAGCCCCGCCGCCTCCGCCGCGTCGCTGATCAGCACGCCCGCCCCGCCCGAGACCGTCAGCACGCCGAGCGTGTTGCGCACCGGATAGACCCGCGCCGTCGCGGTATAGGCGATGTCGAGCATCTCCTCCGTCGTGCGGGCGCGCACCACGCCGAACTCCGCCAGGACCGCATCCGTCACCGCGTCGTCGCCGGCGATGGAGGCGGTGTGCGACAGCGCGGCGGCTTGCCCAAGCGCGCTGCGCCCGACCTTCATCAGCACCACCGGCTTGCGCGCCGCACGGGCGGCGGCGAGGGCGGCGATGAAGCTCGCCCCGTCGCGTATGCCCTCGATATAGGCGGCGATCACGTCGGTATCCGGATGCTGCGCCATCCAGCCGATCAGTTCGCCCACCGTCACGTCCGCCTCGTTGCCGGTGGTGACGACGAGCGACGCGCCGATGCGCCGGTTGCGCGCGGCGGCGAAGACATGCGTGCCATAGGCGCCGGACTGGCTCGCGATGCCGATGCGTCCGGGGATCGGCCAGCCGGTCTCCAGCGCGTTGGTGAAGGTCGCGTAGTAGCCGGTCCGCCCGTCGAACAGGCCGAGGCAGTTGGGGCCGAGCAGCCGCATCCCGGCGTCGCGGGCGATGCGCACCATCTCCGCCTGCGCCGCCGCCCCCGCCGCGTCCACCTCGGCGAAACCGGCGGTAAAGGCGACCACCGCCCGCACGCCGCGCGCGGCCAGCGCCCGCATCGCATCGAGCGCATGCGCCGCCGGCACCGCGAGGATGGCGGCGTCCGGCACGGTCGGCAGGTCGGCGACGCTGGGATAGGCGGTCAGCCCCTGCACCTGCGCCCGGTTCGGGTTGACCGGCAGGATCGCGCCGCCGAAGCCGCCCGCCCGCATATAGGCGATCGGCCGGCCGCC
>NZ_BANB01000821.1 GCF_000964365.1 Acidisphaera rubrifaciens HS-AP3
AGGCCCGGCGCGCCGTGTCGGTCGGCTGAACCCGGCGGCGGCGCCGCTTGACCCGGGCGGCGCGATTGGGCACCTGCGCCTGGCCAGACGGCCGGACGGTCGCTGGCCGGGGGCGACAGCCTGCCGGCTGGAGGAAAGTCCGGGCTCCACGGAACAACGGTGCCGGCTAACGGCCGGCGGGGGCGACCCCAGGGAAAGTGCCACAGAGAACAGACCGCCGGCCCGCGGCTTATCCGTCGGCCGGCAAGGGTGAAACGGTGCGGCAAGAGCGCACCGCGCCGCCGGCAACGGCGGCGGCAGGGTAAACCCCACCGGGAGCAAGACCGAATAGGGGCGGCAGACCGCGGTGACGAGCCGCGGTCAGGGTGTTCCGACCCGCCGCCCGGGTTGGTCGCGCGAGGCGCGCCGCAAGGCGCGTCCCAGAGGAATGGCCGTCCCGTCGCCGCAGCGATGCGGCGACGGACAGAACCCGGCTTACAGGCCGTCTGGCACCTTTTCCTCCAAGCCTCGCGACGGCATTCAAGAACAAAGCATGAATACTTGTGGAATGGTTACAGCGCCGGCGCGGCCTCGGGCAGCGTAACCAGTTCCGGTGATAAACCATTGACCTGCCGAGCGATTTTTCCGGCGACCAGCAAGTAACGAACGGGCTTTCCCTTTGACGCCCATAATTTCCCATGATAACCCATGACTTCCCAAGCCGAGGATGCGTGCGAGCCGCTTTCGACACGTGACCGGCGCGAAGGGAGACGAGGGAGTCGCTAGCGAAAGGGCCGCACCGGCCACATGACCCGCTTCATGGGCACGCATCTGAACCGTGTGGACGCAAAGGGCCGCGTGTCGGTCCCGGCGCCGTTCCGCACGGCCTTGCGGGCCCACGGCGACGCGGCGCAGGACGCCGGCGCGGCGGACATCATCCTGCGTCCGTCGCACATCTATCCGTGCATCGAGGGATGGCCGGCGCATGTGTTCCACGCCCTCGCGGCCCCGCTCGACCGACTCGACCTGTTCAGCGATCAGCAGGAGGACATGGCGGCCGCGATCTATGCCAGCGCGATGACCGTCGAGGCCGACCGCGAAGGTCGGATCGTGCTGCCTGAAACGCTGGCTCGGCATGCCCAACTGAAGGATGCGGCGCTGTTCATGGGTCTCGGTCGGATGTTCCAGATCTGGGAGCCCAATGCCGGCGAAAGGCGCCTGGTGGAGGCGCGCGGCCGGGCACGCGGCATCACGCTGCCCGCGGCGCCGTCCGGGGCCGGATCGTGACCATCACGCATGAAACCGTCCCGGGGGGACCCGCCGGGACCCATGTTCCGGTCATGCTGGACGAGGTGTTGCGGACCCTCGCGCCGCGCGCCGGCGGCTGCTATCTCGATGCGACGTTCGGCGGCGGGGGCTACACGCGCGCCCTGCTGCAGGCCGCGGACTGCACGGTGTGGGCGATCGACCGCGATCCCGATGCCATTGCCCGCGGCGCGGCACTCGCCGCCGCCTTTCCAGGTCGGCTGCATCTGCTGCACGGACATTTCGGAACGCTGTTCTCGCTCTTGTCGGACTCCGGCGTGAGCAGGCTCGATGGGGTGGTGTTTGACCTGGGTGTATCCTCGTTCCAGCTCGACGAGCCGCAACGCGGATTTTCCTTCCGCGCCGACGGCCCGCTGGACATGCGCATGGACCGCGCGGGACCGAGTGCCGCGGACCTGATCGCAACGCTCGACGAGGGCGCCCTGGCCGACCTTCTCTACACCTACGGCGAGGAGCGGCTGTCGCGCCGCATCGCACGGGCGATCGTCACGGCGAGGGCCGAAGAGCCCATCACCACCACCGGCGCGCTCGCGGCCCTCATCCGCCGCGTCGTGCCGCCTGACCGCAGCGGCATCGACCCGGCCACCCGCAGTTTCCAGGCGCTGCGCATCCGCGTGAACGACGAACTCGGCGAGATCGAGGCGGCGCTCGCGCAGGCGGCGCGGATGGTCGCACCGGGCGGGCGGTTGGTCGTCGTCTCGTTTCATTCGCTCGAGGACCGCATCGTCAAGCGGTTCATGCTGGACGCCGCCGGGCGGGCACCCGCGCCGTCGCGCCACGATCCGCGCGGGCTGATGGAGCGCGCGCCGTCCGCGTGGCGCCTGCTGACGCCCCGGGCGGTCCGCCCCACACCCGCCGAGGCAGCCCGCAATCCCCGCGCCCGCAGCGCCCGCCTGCGCGCCGCCGCCCGCATCGAGACCGACAAGCCGGCGCACCGACCGGCCGAGGAGCGTCCATGATCCGCCCCTTCACCTGCGTCTGCATGATCCTGGCCGCAGGGTCCGGTCTGTACCTGTATCAGACCAAGCACCGGTCGCAGATGCTGGACCGCGACATCGCCGACACCGTGCATCAGGCGCAGGCCGCGCGCGACCGGTCGGGCCTGCTGCGCGCCGAGTGGACGCTGCTGAACGACCCGCAGCGCCTGGCCGATCTCGCCACACGCTTCCTTCAGCTGAAATCGACCTTGCCGCCTCAGTTCACCTCGCTGGCAGACCTCGACAAGCGGCTGCCGCCAATCGGCGCGCCGGACGCGCCCGCCGGGTCCACCGACGAGCCGTCGGACGATATCGGCACGCCGGTGGCCTCCGCGGCGCCGCCACATGCGCCCGGCGGCACGGCCGGTTCGGAGGCGACGGCGGCTTTGGCGGACACCGCGGCGCAGGGCGCCGCCGCGGCGCCCCGCGTCGTCGCGGTCTCCGCATCCTCCCCCGCC
>NZ_BANB01000820.1 GCF_000964365.1 Acidisphaera rubrifaciens HS-AP3
GCCGCCGATCAGCGCGCCGGCCGCGGCGCCGGTGCCGCCGCCCGCGAGGCCGCCGACCGCCGCGCCGGTACCGGCACCGATAAGGCCGCCGCCGATGGCGCGCTGGCCTGGGTCATACGGGTTGGTACAAGCCGCGACCGACACGCATAATGCGAGACCGATCCCCGCGTGCACCACCAGGCGTTTCATTTCGCTCTCCCTTGAAAGTCATGCCGAGCAGGTCGCCGGCAACCTAGCAGCGCGCGTGGCAACCGCCATGAAGTCTTTCGTATCGGAATGAGACACGCGGCCCGCGACCATACCAGGGCCGTAACGCGGCGGGATCGTGGCGGATGCGGGCTCAGGGTGACGCCAGCGCGGCGACCACGGCGGCGATCACCCCCGGCCAGTCGCCGGGTGTCTCCTGCCGGAACAACCGGGCCGTCGGATACCAGATGCTGTCCTCGCGCCGCCGGAGCCAGCGCCAGTCGGCGGCATAGGGCAGCAGCACCCAGACCGGCACGCCGATCGCGCCGGCGACATGGGCGATCGACGTATCGACGCTGATCACCAGGTCCATCAGCGACAGGATGGCGGCGGTGTCGGCGAAGTCGACGATCGCCGTGCTGAGGTCGCGCACGTCCGGCCAGCCGTCCAGCACCGCCCGGTCGCCCGCCCGCACGTCCTGCTGCACGACATGCAGCGCGACGCCGCAGGCGCGCAGCGGTTCCAGCAGCGCGAGCGACAGGCTGCGCTGCCGGTCGTTGCCGAAGCCGGGATTGCCGGACCATGCGATGCCGACCCGCCGGCGCCCGTCCGACAGCAGTTCCGGGCGCCACCGCGCCACGCGATGCGCTTCCGCGAACAGATACGGCACCGTCGCCGGCACCGAGTCGAGCGTGGTGCCGAAGGCAAGCGGCAGGCTGGCCATCGGGCAATACAGATCGAACTCCGGCAGCGGCTCGCCGGTCGGCACGAACTCGTCGATCCAGGGCAGGGTGCGCAGCAGCGGCAGCAGCGGCGCCGGCGCCTCGATGATCGTGTGCGCGCCGCGCGCGGCGACCAGCGGCGCGTAGCGGCAGAACTGGACGTTGTCGCCGTATCCCTGTTCCGCATACAGCAGGACACGGCGCCCCGCGACGTCGCGCCCGCCGTGCCAGCGCGGGCGGATCAGGTGGCGGTCCTGCGGCGCGGCGAACGCCTCCGCCAGCCGCGCCTCATAGGCGGCGAATCCGGCCGGATAGTCGCCGAGCGTCAGCAGCGCCAGCGACTCGGAGAACAGCGTGCGCGTGTCGTCGTCACCGCGCCGCGCCGCGCGGAATGCCGCCACCGCCCCGTCGGCATCGCGCAGCATCATCAGCGCGCCGCCCATGTTGTGCAGCGCCTCCGCGTGCCGCGGTTCCAGGGCGAGGAGCCGCTGATAGGCGGTGATCGCCTCGTCCGCCCGCTGCATCGTCACGAGGGCGTTGGCGAGGTTGAACCAGGCAAGGGCGAAGCCGGGGCGCGCGACCGTCGCCTGTCGCAGCGCCGCCAGCCCCTCCTCGTGCGCGCCCGCGTCGATCAGCGACGTGCCGAGATTGTTCAGCGCGTCCGCGTCGGCCGGATCGCGCGCCAGCGCGGCGCGGAAGGCGACGCGCGCCTCCTCGCCGCGGCCCAGCGCCTGCAGCGCGGTCCCGAGGCTGGTCTGCCCGCCCGGCACGTCCGGGTCCGCCTCCAGCGCCGCCTGCGCGAGCGTCAGCGCCTCGTCGTTCCGGCCCTGCATGCGCCGTATCGTCGCAAGGCCCGAGAGCGCCCGCGCATCCGTCGGCCGCAGCGCGCGTGCTTCCTCATAGGCCGCGCCGGCCGCCTCGGCCTGTTCCAGCGTCAGCAGCGCGTTGCCGCGGTTCAGATGCGCATCGGCCTGTGTCGGATCGATCGCGATGGCGCGGTCGAGCAGTCCCAGCGCGTCGCCGGGCCGCCGCTCCGCCAGGGCGACGCAGGCGAGGTCGTTCAGGGCCGACGCGTGGTCCGGGTCGATGCCCAGCACCGCCGTGAACAGAAAGGCGGCCTCGTCCAGCGCGCCCTGCCGGTAGCGCAGCGTGCCCAGCAGATGCAGCACGCCGGGGTCGCGCGGGTGAAGCTGAAGAAGACGGCGGCATGCG
>NZ_BANB01000819.1 GCF_000964365.1 Acidisphaera rubrifaciens HS-AP3
CGCCGCCCCGGCGGTGTCGCAGGCGCTCACGCCATGCAGGTCGAAGGTCAGGCGCTCGCCCGGTGCCGCCTGTCGCGCCGCCGCCATGGCCGGCGCCCAGACGCGCGCGGCGCCCGCCGCATCGAGCCGTCCGATGAAGACGATCGTTACCCCCGTCGCATCGCGTGCCGTGCGGATCGCGGCGACCGGCTCAGCCACGCTGCGGTCGCGTCAATGCGCCAGCCAGGCGGCGAACTTGCCGTCGAGGCGCTCGCCGTTGTCGTGCCAGAAGCCCTCGTCGGCCACCAGCGCGCCCGACAGGTTGGCCGGCAGCAGCGGCGAGTTTGCCTGCGCCGCCGCGGGCAGAAGGTCGGCCGACCCCTTGGCGAAGCCGGCGATGCCGGTGCGCTCGAGCAGCCGTCCCTCCAATGCCGGCAGGCCAAGCAGATACAGAAGCTGCTGCGCCTGCTGGCCGCGCGGGGTGTCGCGGGCGATCGCCCACCAGTCCATCGATACCACCGCGCCGGTCCACTGCGCGCCGAAATGCCTCCCCTCCGACGCATTGGCGGCAAGCACCCGTGCGTTCGGCGCGGCGACCATAAGCACCGCGCCGCTGCCAAGGATGCGCGTCGCCTCGCGACCGGTCTGCCACCAGTCGAGATAGGGACGGAGCTGGTCGAGCTTACGGAAGGCGCGGTCGGTGCCGTCGGTGCTGCGCAGCGTGCGATAGACGTCGCCCGGCGCCACGCCGTCGGCCAGCAGCGCGATCTCCAGCACGCCGCGCGCGCGCTTGGGCAGCGCGCGCTTGCCGGGATAGCGGGCGATGTCGAAGAAATCCGCCCAGGTGGGCGCGCCCTTCACCTTGTCGCGGTCCCAGGACAGCAGCAGCGCGTGGGCACCGGCGCCGACGCCGCAGTCGTTGGCGGCGCCCTGCACGTAGTGGTCACGCCCGCCGATCGCCGCCCAATCGAGTTTCTCGACCAACCCTTCCTGGCACGCATCCGCGAGTTCCTGCGCGGTGAGCTGCACCACGTCCCAGCCGCCCTTAAGCCCGGTGCGCAGCGCGTCGAGCCCGCCGGTCCAGACATCGAGCCGCGCCGGCACGCCGGTCGTCTGCGTGTACGCCGTCAGCGCGAGGCCGCGCAGGGCGTCGGCCCAGGCGCCGTCGTGGCGGCTGACGACGGAGAGCGTCTGCGCGGCGGCGTCGCTTTTTGCCGA
>NZ_BANB01000818.1 GCF_000964365.1 Acidisphaera rubrifaciens HS-AP3
GGCGCCGCCGCGTCCTCGGCCGGCGCCTCGTCGTCGCCGGCGAGGGCGATCGCGGGCGGGGCGGACGGCACCGCCGCGCCGGGCAGGGCGAGCAGCCCGGTACGCCACGCGACGGTGCCGCCGATCAGCCCGACCGCGGCAAGCGCGGCGATCAGGCCGATCAGCACCAGCGCCGCGTACATGATCCCGTCGGTGAACAGCGCGAGGACGAACACCGCGAGGCTGAAGCCAAGCAGGATCGCGACCAGCAGCGGCAGCGCCGCGATCAGATCCTCCGGCCGCCGGACGGCGCGCGGGCCGGTCAGTCCGAACATGGCGATCGTCTCCGCCCGCTCAGCCCCGCCGGTCCATCAGCGCGACGAAGCGGCCGAACAGGTGGCCGGAATCGCTGGGGCCGGGGCTCGCCTCGGGGTGGTACTGCACGCTGAAGACGGGCTTGCCCTCGACGGCGATGCCCTCGTTGGAGCCGTCGAACAGGCTGACATGGGTGGGCACGACGCCCGCCGGCAGGCTGTCGGGGTCGACGGCGAAGCCGTGGTTCTGGCTGGTGATCTCGACGCGCCCGGTGGCCAGTTCCTTGACCGGCTGGTTGGCGCCGCGATGGCCGCGGTCGAGCTTGTAGGTGCGGCCGCCGAGCGCGAGGGCGAGCAGCTGGTGGCCGAGGCAGATGCCGAACAGCGGCAGGCCGCTCGCCAGCACCTCGCGCAGCACCGGCACCGCGTATTCGGCGGTCGCCGCCGGGTCGCCGGGGCCGTTCGAGAGGAACACGCCGTCCGGGCGGTGGCGCAGGATGTCCTCGGCCGAGGCGGTCGCCGGCACCACCGTCACCCGGCAGCCGGCGGCGGCGAGGCTGCGCAGGATGTTGCGCTTGGCGCCGTAATCGACGGCGACGACGTGGTGGCGCGGCGCGGTCTGCCGCCCGTGCCCGGCGGGCCAGGCCCAGACCGTCTCGTCCCAGTCATAGGTCTGCGTGCAGGAGACGGCGCGGGCGAGGTCCATGCCGGCGAGACCGGGCCAGGCGCGTGCCTGTTCGATCAGGGCGTCGGTGTCGAAGGCGCCGTCCGCCGGATAGGCGATCACGCCGCTCGGCGCGCCGCCGTCGCGGATGCGGGCGGTCAGCGTGCGGGTGTCCACGCCCGCGATGCCGGCGATGCCCTGTCCGCGCAGCCAATCCTCCAGCGGGGCGGTGGCGCGCCAGTTCGACGGCGCGGTGATGTCGTCCTTCACCACCAGCCCGCGGGCGGCGATGGTCGTCGTCTCCGTATCGGCGGGGTTGGTGCCCACGTTGCCGATATGCGGAAAGGTGAAGGTGATGATCTGCCCGGCGAAGCTCGGGTCGGTCAGCGTCTCCTGATAGCCGGTCATGCCGGTGGAAAAGCAGACCTCGCCCACCGGGGCGGGCGTCGCGGTATGGGCGCCGAAGCCGCGGCCCCAGAAGAGGCTGCCGTCGGCCAGCGCCAGCACCGCCGTCGCACCCGGCGGGGCGGCGCCCGGCGCCGGGGGGCCGCCCTCGGCCGCCT
>NZ_BANB01000817.1 GCF_000964365.1 Acidisphaera rubrifaciens HS-AP3
GCGGCAGCGCGTCCACGCGCGCGACCGCGCTTGCCGGCAGCCATGCCGCCCCGGATACGCCGTACGGCGTGCGCAGACCCGCCGCGAGCACGCGCACCGCGGCCGCCGCGTCGTCCGCGGCGACCAGGAGCGTGCCCGTGGCCTCGGGCGCCGGCAGCACCTTGATGGTGATTTCGGTCATCACGCCGAGCGTGCCGTGGCTGCCGCTCAGCAGCTTGCAGAGATCGAGGCCGGTCACGTTCTTCAGCACCCGGCCGCCCGAGCGCACGACCTCGCCCTCGCCGTTGACGGCGCGCACGCCGAGGACGTGATCGCGCACCGCGCCCCAGGCGATGCGGCGCGGCCCCGACAGGTTGGTGGCGACCACGCCGCCGAGCGTCTGCACGGGCGCCCCCCCGTTCGGGTGCAGCAGGGCGGACAGGTCCGGCGGCTCGGCGATGACGTGCTGGCCCTCGGCCGCCGCCGCCGCTTCGATCTCGGCGATCGGGGTGCCGGCGCGGGCCGACATCACCAGCTCCTTGGGCGCGTAGAGCGTGATGCCCGACAGGTTGCGTGTGGAGAGCGTCTGCGCGGCCTGCACCGGTCGCAGCATGCCCTGCTTGCTGCCCGCGCCCTCGACCAGCAGCGGCGCGTGCGCGGCCGCCGCCTCGGCCACCGCCTGCGCGA
>NZ_BANB01000816.1 GCF_000964365.1 Acidisphaera rubrifaciens HS-AP3
GACGGAGGCGGCGGCATGACGGCGGGCGAGACGGCGCGGACGCGCGCGCGGGGGGCGCCGGTCTTCGCGGGTGTCGCGGCCGAGGCGCTCGACCGGGCGCTGGCGGCGGCGACGACGCGCACCCTGCGCGACGAGGAGGCGGTGTTCAGCCGCGGCGAGGAGGCGGAGCGGGTCTATCTCATCCTGAGCGGCATGGTGCGGATCAGCACGCTCGGCGAGAACGGCAAGCGGATCGTGGTGGAGATCTTCCGCGACCTGGAGATCTTCGGCGAGCTGGGGGTGATCGACGGGCTGGCGCGCACGGCGGACGCGAGCGCCTATGGCCCGGCGGAGCTGCTGGTGCTGCCGGCAACGGCGTTCCTGGGGCTGCTGGCGGACTCATCGACATTTGCGCAGAACGTGCTGCGGCTGGTGACGGCGCGGATGCGGCGGACCTATTCGCTGCTGGAGGATGCGAGCCTGCTCAACCTTGAGCTGCGGCTGGCGAAGCAGGTGCTGTACCTGGCGGGGCTGGGCATGTCGGGCGAGCGGCGGGTGCGCATCCATGCGCGCATGCATCAGGACGACCTCGCCGACCTGCTGGGGGCGACGAGCCGCAGCATCATCACCATCCTCAACAAGTGGCGGGCCGAGGGGCTGGCGACGTTCGACGGGCGGTCGGCGCAGCTGACGATCAACGACATCGAGCGCTTCCGCACCCTGGTGGCGCGCCCGCCCGGCGGATAGGGCGCCGCGCAATTCCGCTCGACCGGCGCCGGGCGGCATGGCACTGTTCGCACCGGCAGCATCCGCGACGCAAGGCGGGGCGCCCAGGGATACGCACCGTCATCCGGCTCCAACACCGAACGCGCCGCGGGCGCGGGAACGGAGGGGTGCGCGCATGCTCGACAAATCCATCGTCAACACGTTCAGCCACGTGAAGCCGGGCGGCACGCCCTGGCGCGGCGAGGGGCTGCGGTCGTTCTTCGAATACCGCGACCTCGGCATCCGCGACGCGACCGGCGGGCGGGTCGTCGCCCATCTGGTGCGCGCGGCCGAGGCGCCGGAGGCCGGCACCGGCTGGCACTTCCACGAGGCCGAGTTCCACATCGTCCTGATGCTCAAGGGCTGGGCGAAGTTCATGTACGAGGGCCGCGAAACCCTGGTCGCCGCCGGCGACTGCGTGCATCAGCGGCCGGGCATCGTGCATTACCTGTACGACTACTCGCCGGACATGGAGTATCTGGAGGTGGTGGGGCCGGCGGATTTCACGTCCGTGGAGGTCGCCGAGGGACCGGCGCCGGTGCCCGCGCCGACGCCCTGGGGGGCGCCGACTGAAACGGCGGGCGCCGGCGGCGGCTGATCAGAACTCCACCTCAAGCTCGTCGATCAGCATCTCCGGCTCGACCTGCGCCTCGGCGTACCAGACGCGCATGTCGGGCCAGGCGAGGATGTGGTCGCGATAGGCGGCGGCGACCGGGTCGATTGTCACGTCGTATGTGACGAAACGGGTGGCGACCGGCGCGTACATCGCGTCCGCGACCGTCGGCGCCGCGCCGAACAGCCACGGGCCGCCGTACTCGGCGAGGCATTCGCGCCAGATCGTGGTGAGGAAGTCGATATCGGCCTGCGGCGCGGACCAGACGCGGAAACCCGGCCGGCGCGCGCGCAGGTTCATCGGCAGCGACGCGCGCAGCGCCGCGAAGCCCGAATGCATCTCGCCGGAGATCGAGCGGCAGCGCGCGCGCGCGGCGCGATCCTTCGGCAGCAGCCCCGCCTTCGGCCGGATTTCGTTGAGATATTCGGCGATCGCCAGCGTGTCCCACACCGAGACGTCGTCGTGCACGAGACAGGGCACGCGGATCGTCGAGGTACGCAGCAGCAGCTCCGCGCGGGTATTGGGATCGTCGGGATCGGCGGTCATGACGGTGAACGGCAGGCCGGAGAGGCGCGTGAGCAGCCAGCCGCGCAACGACCAGGACGAATAGTTGCGGCTGCTGATCAACAGGGTCGCGTCGGCCATTGTGCGGCGCCTTCCAGTGCGGGAACAATGCCGGCTAGGCTAACAGAGAGCGAAACGAGCCGTCAGCATCGAACGAGGCCGCAGGCAAAGAATGATCGTCCCCCCCACGCCTCGCCGTCCGCGGTCGCCCCGTCCCGGGGCACGCGGCGCATGATCCGATACGACGTCTATTACGCGCTGACCGAGGCGTTGGACCTGCCGCGACGCATGGCCGACAGCATGAGCCGGATGCTGCGGCAGATGAACGGCGTCGAGACGTCGCATCCCTGGCTGCGCGCGACGGCAGGGTTGCTCGACGTGATGGCGATCGGCGGCACGACGCATCGCCGGCCGCCCTATGGCATCGACGCCGTCCCGGTCGGCAACCGCACGCTGCCGGTGATCGAGGAGGCGGTGGACGTGCGCCCGTTCGGCACGCTGCTGCGCTTCCGCAAGACGGACGCGCCGGTGCAGCCGAAGCTGCTGATCGTCGCCCCCATGTCCGGGCATTACGCGACGCTGCTGCGCGGCACGGTGCGGACGGCGCTGGCGGATCACGACGTCTATGTCACCGACTGGCACAACGCGCGCGACGTGCCGGTGGCGGCGGGACGGTTCGGGCTCGATGACTATGTCGGCTATCTGATCGCGTGGCTGGAGGCGATGGGCGGGCGCAACCACGTCCTCGGCGTCTGTCAGCCGACCGTCGCGGTGCTCGCCGCGGGCGCGGTGATGGCGCAGGCGCGCCACCCGTCGCAGCCGCGCAGCATGACCCTGATGGCCGGGCCGATCGACGCGCGCGTGTCGCCCACGCGCGTCAACGACCTTGCCTCCTCACGCCCGATCGCGTGGTTCGAGCGCGAGCTGATCCAGACGGTGCCCTGGCCGCTCGCCGGCCATGGGCGGCGCGTCTATCCGGGGCATACGCAGGTGACGGCGTTCATGCTGATGAACCTGCATCGCCACGTCGCCGCGCAGTACGGGCAGGTGAGCAACATGGTGCGCGGCGACTGGCGCGCGGCGGCGGCGCACCGGACGTTCTATGACGAATACCTCGCGGTGATGGATCTGCCGGCGGAGTTCTACCTGGAGACCGTGGCACGGGTGTTCCAGACCTATGACCTGGCGCGCGGCGCGCTGACCTATCGCGGCCAGACGGTCGATCCGGGCGCGATCCGCCACACCTTCGTCTTCACCGTCGAGGGCGAGCTGGACGATATCTGCGCGATCGGCCAGACCTCCGCCGCGCTCGACCTGTGCACCGGGCTGCGGCCGTCGATGAAGCGCCACCACCTTCAGCTCGGCGTGGGCCATTACGGCGTGTTCAGCGGCCGGCGCTGGACGGGCGAGGTCTATCCGCTGGTGCGCGAGGTGATCGCGGCGACGAGCTGATCACACGATGAAGCGGCGGATGCGCGCGATCGTCGCCTCGTCCGTCAGCGACGGCGCGTGGCCGACGCCGGGGACGACGTAGGACTCCGCGCGCGAGACCTCCATCTGCTCCACCGTCTCGGCCAGCAGCAGGTCGCTCTCCGCGCCGCGGATCACCAGCACCGGCGCCTTGATCGCCGGCCACAGCGCCCACAGGTCGGTGTCCGCCGGCTCGCTCGCGCGGATCGGCTCGGCGATCGCCGGGTCGTAGTGCAGACGCAGCAGCCCGTCCGCCCCGGCGCGCGAGGAATGGCGGGCCATGTGCGCCCAGTCCGCATCGGTCATCGGCCCGAACGGCGCGTGCACGCGGCGCAGATACGCCTCCACCTCCGCGAGGTCGGCGAAGCCCGGCGGGTCGCCGAGCGCCATGTAGTCGCGGATGCGCGCCAGCGCCGCGCGCGGGATGAAGGGGCCGACGTCGTTGAGCACGAGCTGGCGGATCGGGCTGCCCTCGGTCGCGGCGAGCGCCATGCCGCACATGCCGCCGAGCGAGGTGCCGATCCACACGACCGGCCGGCCGATCGCCGCGAGCAGGTGGCCCAGCGCCACGACGTACGAGGCCGGCTGATACAGCCCGCCCTCCGGCAGCCAGTCCGACGCGCCGCGGCCGGGCAGGTCCGGGCAGATCACGAAATACGCATCCGACAGCGCCTGCGCCAGCACGTCGAAGTCGCGGCCGTTGCGCGTCAGCCCGTGGACGCAGATCACCGGCGGGTTGTCGGGATTGCCGAAGCTGACATAGGCGAGGCGGCGGAAGGCGCCGTTGAGCAGGTAGGGGACGTCGCCGCGTTCCATCAGACGACGCCCTTCGCGCGCAGGGCGGCGATCTCGTCCGCCCCCATGCCGAGCCGCTCCGCCAGCACCGCGTCCGTGTGCTCGCCCAGCATCGGCGGCGGCAGGCGGTAGTCGGCCGGCGTCTCCGACAGGCGGACGGGGTTGGCGATGACCTTCACGGTCGCGCCGGAGCCGTGCGCCATCTCGCGCACCATGCCGCGCGCGACCACCTGCGGGTCGGCGAACACGTCGGAGAGCTTGTTGATGGGGCCGCAGCCGATCTTCAGCGCCTCCAGCCGATCCACCCACCAGCCGGTCGGGTGGGCGGCGAGC
>NZ_BANB01000815.1 GCF_000964365.1 Acidisphaera rubrifaciens HS-AP3
GCCGCCCGTGCCGCCGGAACGCTGGACGCGGCCGGCCTGCGCGCGGTGGAGGCTGCCTGCATCACCGAGGCGGTGCGCCGGCAGGAAGCGATCGGCCTGCGCGCCGCGACCGACGGCGAATACCGTCGCGCCTACTGGCATTACGACTTTGTCGGCGGCCTCGACGGCGTCGAGATCTACGAGCCGGCGCAGAAGGTCGCCTTCAAGGGCGCGGTGCTGCCGCACGCCCTGCGCGTGACGGCGCCGGTCGCGTGGCGGCGGCCGGTGTTCCTCGACGATTTCCGCTACACCGCCGGGCAGGTGACCCGCGCGGTGGCCAAGCAGACCATCCCCTCGCCGAGCGTCGTGCATTTCCGCGGCGGCCGCGCCGCCATCGATCCGGCGGTCTATCCCGATCTCGACGGCTTCTATCACGATCTCGGCCGTGCCTATGCCGATGCGGTGGCGGCGTTCGCGGCGGCCGGCTGCCGCTATTT
>NZ_BANB01000814.1 GCF_000964365.1 Acidisphaera rubrifaciens HS-AP3
CGCATCGACGCCCGCCATCGCGAGGCTGATCAGAAGGCTGATCGTCAGGTACGCCGCCATGATCAGCGCCACGCCCTCGATCGCCTGCCCGGTCTGGTTCAGCGTGGTGTCCGCGATCGACACGATCTCCGGATAGCCGATCGCGACCGCGAGCGAGGAGTTCTTCACGAGGCTCAGATACTCGCCCGTCAGCGGCGGGATGATGACGCGCAGCGCCTGCGGCAGCACGACATGGCGCAGCGTCTGCGCCCGCGTCAGGCCGAGTGCCGCGGCCGCCTCGCTTTGCCCGCGCGGCACCGCGAGGATGCCGCCGCGCACCGTCTCCGCCACGTACGCCGCCGTGTAGAACACCAGCCCGGCCAGCAGCGCGAGGAACTCCGTGCTGACCGCGACGCCCGCCGTGTAGTTGAACCGCCCCATCGCCGGGTGGATCAGGAACAGGCCCCGGTTGCACAGCACGCCGAACGGGCCGAGATGCCACGCCCCCGCGCCCGGCGGCGGCAGATGCAGCAGCACCGCGTACCAGGCGAGCAACTGCAACAGCAGCGGCACGTCGCGCAGCACCTCCACATAGACGGCGGCCAGCCGCGACAGCAGCCAGTTGCGCGCCAGCCGCGCGATGCCGATCGCGGTGCCGAGCCCCGTCGCCAGCACGATGCCCACGGCCGCGACCCGCAACGTGTTGAGCACGCCGATCAGCAGCGCCCGCGCATAGGTGTCGGCCGCCGGATGCCAGGCGATCGGCGTCTCGCCGATCGGCATGCCGGCGATGTCATGCAGGAAGCCGAAGCCGCTCGCGATGTGCCGCGCGGCGAGGTTGCGCCCGGCATTGGCAGCGAACCACGCAAGCGGCAGCGCGACCGCCGCCAGCACCGCCGCCTGCACCAGCAAGTCGCGCAGACGCCGCATCAGCGCAGCGGCGGCGCATACATCAGCCCGCCCTTCGTCCACAGCGCGTTCATCCCGCGCGCGAGGCCGAGCGGCGCGATGTCGCGGTCCCACATCTCGGCGTAGTTGCCGACCTCGCGGATGATGTCGTACGCCCAGCTCGCCCGCAGGCCGAGGGCTGCGCCCAGATCACCCTCCACGCCCAGCAGCCGGCGCACATCGGGCGCGGTGCTGCCGTCGCGCGCGGCGGCGACGTTGGCGCTGGTCAGCCCCTCCTCCTCCGCGAGGATCTGCGCGAACAGCGACCAGCGGACGATGTCGAACCAGCCGTCGTCGCCCTGTCGCACCATGGCGCCCAGCGGCTCCTTGCTGATGCGGTCGGGCAGGACGGTGAACTCGTCGGCGCGCGCGCCCTGCGTCGCGCGGAACGTCGCCAGCGCCGAGCCGTCGGTCGCATAGGCGTCGCACCGCCCGGCGAGCACGGCGGCGCGCAGCTCCGTCACGTCCTCGATCAGCAGCGGATGAAATGTCTTGTCATGCTGGCGGAACCAGTCGGCGACCATCAGCTCCGTGCTGCTGCCCGGCTGCATGCACACCGTCGCCCCGTCGAGCTGATCCGCCCGCGTGATGCCGCCGACGCGCCGGACCAGGAAGGCGGTGCCGTCATAGAAGTTCACCCCCGCCGCCAGCAGGCCGAGCCCCGCCTCCCGCGCCAGCGTCCAGGTGGTCTGGCGCACCAGCAGATCGACCTCGCCCGATTGCAGCGCGGTGAAGCGGTTCTGCACCGTCGTCGGCACGTAGCTGACGCGGGCCGCGTCGCCGAACACCGCCGCCGCCACCGCGCGGCACCAGTCGGCGTCCAGCCCGCGCATCACGCCATGCGCGTCGGGCAGGGAGAATCCGGCGACGGTGCCGGCGATGCCGCAGGCGACGGCGCCGCGCGCGCGCACGGCGGCGAGCGTGGGCGACGGTCCGG
>NZ_BANB01000813.1 GCF_000964365.1 Acidisphaera rubrifaciens HS-AP3
CATGGCGGTGTTCTGCCGGGCGGAACTGGCCGGCCCGCGCCGCTCGGCCGCATCGACGCTGGCGGCGGGGCAGGTCGCGCGCTTCACCGACCACGGCAGCGGCTGGGTCTATGAGGCGGAGGGGTTCTCTCTTGCCGAGCGCACCGGCACCTGGGCGACCGGGCCGGTAGCGGGGCTGGTGTTGTGGCCTAGCCTGGAGCCGCGACGGGCGCAGGCGGCGGGGCCGGACGCGCCGGATGGCGTGGCAACGGACTCGGCCGATGCCGCGCCTGGCCTGAAGCGGACGGGTGGTCGCGACGGAGAGGCAGTGGCGATCGATCTCGACCTCGCTGCCCTGCCCGGGGCGGTCACGCACCTGGCCGTGCTGATCAACGGACACGACGCGGGACACGTCGCCCTGCCGTCGGACGGGGCGATGCGCCGCGTGCGGCTGTGTGTCCCGCCCACGATGGCGGCGCCGGACGGGGTGCTGGACCTTGTCTTCGTCAATCCGCAGGCGCGCAGCCCCGCGAGCCTCGGATATGGGCAGGACGTCCGGATACTCAGCTTCTGGTTGGCTGCGATGTCGGTCGCGCCGGCGGCGGACTGTCCGCCCGCGCCCGCCCTGTCCGTACCTGCGGTTCGCTAGCCGGGAAGCAGCAGGGCGCCGGCGGGCAGCGCGGCGAGGGCCAGCAGCATGCCGCAAGCGACCACGGCACGGATGCCGCGCGACATAGGCCAGCGGCGTCGGCCGCGCCCGTCGCCGCGGCACCCGTCGCGGCCGTCACGGCCCGCGAGCAGCACGACATAGACCCCGCCCAGCCACGGCAGGCGCACCCGCCGGCGCAGGTCGATCGCGTGATCCATGGCGTAGCGCATGCCGAAGGACGCCTGCACCGCCCGCAGCTGCGCGGGCGTGAAGCTGGCCGCGACGTCCGGCGGGACACGGGCGAGGAAGCGGGCCGTGAACAGGGCATCGGGCGACGGGGCGTGGGTGATCGACATGGGGACAGGATCGGCCGAACAAATAAAGAACTTATGAAAGGGCGTGCCCGCCCCGTCTTGCCCCGACCCGGGCTTTGGGGGTTTGCTCCACGCATGCACGAACAAGCAGACGGCCACGCGCCGCACCGCCCGCATGCCGGCCGCACCGCCGTCGTGACCGGCGGCGTGTCCGGAATTGGTCAAGCGATCGCCGCCCGGCTGCACGCGGAGGGCGCGCGCATCGGGCTGTGGGACCGCGACCGGGCTGGCCTCGACCGCGCCGCCCCCGCGCTCGGCGACGCGCATCGCGAGGTGGTGGAGATGACGGACGCGGCATCGGTGCAGCGCGCCGCCGATGCGACCGCCGCGGCGCTCGGCGGCATCGACATCCTGATCGCGTCCGCCGGCATCACCGGCCCGAACATGACCGTGTGGGAGTATCCGGTCGCGGCCTGGGACGAGGTGATCGCGGTCAACCTCAACGGCGTGTTCTATTGCTGCCGCGCCGTGGTGCCGCACATGCTGCGCGGAACGTTCGGACGGATCGTCAACATCGCCTCGGTCGCCGGCAAGGAGGGCAACCCGAACGCATCCGCCTATTCGGCGTCGAAGGCGGGGGTGATCGGCCTGACGAAATCGCTGGGCAAGGAACTGGCGACGAGCGGCATCCGCGTGAACTGCATCACCCCGGCGGCGATCGAGACGCCGATGTTCGCGCAGATGACCGAGGCGCACATCGCCTACATGAAGTCGAAGATCCCGATGGGCCGATTTGGTCTCGTCGACGAGGTCGCGGCGATGGCAAGCTTCCTCGCGAGCGACGCGTGCAGCTTCAGCACCGGCGCCGTGTTCGACATCTCCGGCGGCCGCGCCACCTATTGAGCCGTTGATACTTAGCCGATTTTCCAAGCGAGAAGACCGACGCGATGAACGAGACCGACATTGCCTGGATGCCGGCGACCGAGATGGCGGCGGCGATACGCGCCAAGCGTCTCTCGCCGGTCGAGGCCACCGCGACGCTGCTCGCGCGCATCGAGCGTTTGCAGCCGCAGGTGAACGCCTATGCCCATGTCGCGGGCGAGCAGGCGATGGCGGCGGCGCGGCGCGCGGAGGACGCGGTGATGCGCGGCGACGCGCTGGGGCCGCTGCACGGCGTACCGGTCGGTATCAAGGATCTGATCCCCACGCGCGACATGCCGACCGAGTTCGGGTCGATGACGATGCGCGGCCATCAGCCGGACACCGATGCCCCGGTGGTGACGCGCATGCACGACGCCGGTGCCGTCATCCTCGGCAAGACGACGACGTCGGAGTTCGGCTGGACCGGCGTGTCGCGCTCGCCGCTGACCGGCATCACGCATAACCCGTGGAAGCACGGCTACAATGCCGGCGCCTCCTCGGCCGGCGCGGGAGCGGCGGCGGCGGCGGGGCTGGGGCCGTTGCAGCATGGCTCCGACGGTGCCGGATCGATCCGGATGCCCGCGCATTTCTGCGGCGTATTCGGGCTCAAGCCGACCTATGGGCGGGTGCCGAACTATCCGGTCAGCCTCGGCGACTACACGTCGCATGTCGGACCGATGACGCGCACGGTAGGCGATGCGGCGCTGCTGCTGCGGGTGATGGCGGGGCCGCATCCGCTGGATCACACGAGCATGGAGGCGCCGCCCGCCGATTATCCGGCGCGGCTCGGCGAGGGGCTGCGCGGGCGGCGCATCGCCTTCAGCCCCGATCTCGGCCACGCGCGCGTCGATCCCGACGTCGCGGCGCTGGTGGCCGCGGCGGCGCGGCAGTTCGAGTCGCTCGGCGCGCGGGTCGAGGAGGTGCCGACGCCCTGGGCGGCCGAGGGGCCGGAGCTGATCCGCCGGCTGTGGCCGGGCAACCTGGCGTACCACCTGCCGAAACTCGCGACGCAGGCGGACGCGATGGACCCCGGCTTCGTCGCCTGTCTGCGCGCCGGATCGGACGTGACGATGACGGAGTATCAGCAGCTGCGCGCGCGCAAATATGCCTACATCGCGGCGCTGCACACGTGGTTTGAGGATTGGGATCTGCTGCTGACGCCGGCCGTCTCGGTCGCCGCGTTTCCCGCCGAACGGTTGCAGCCGGCGCATTGGCCGCAGCATGACTGGGATTGGGTCGGCTGGGCGGAGTTTTCTTATCCGTTCAATTTCGCCGGCAATCCCGCGGCGAGCGTGCCGTGCGGGTTTACCGCGGACGGGTTGCCGGTCGGCCTGCAGATCGTGGGCCGGCGGTTCGACGATCTCGGCGTGCTGCAGGCGGCCGCCGCATACGAGCGGGCGGCGCCCTGGGCCGACCACCGGCCCGCCCTGTAGGGCGGACCGGGGCGGTTCGTCACGGCGTCGGGGGCGCCTAGTCGAACGCGGCGTCGCCTTCTGGCATCTGCGCGTTGAGGCGCGACAAAGTCTGACGCAGGCTGGACCATTCGGACCGGGTGAGCGCACCCGCGAGCTTTTCCTCGAGCTCCTCCGCGACCGGCACGAGGGCACGCAGCACGCCCTGTCCCTTGCGCGTCAGGCGCAGCATGCGCGCGCGCCCGTCGGACGGGTCCTGCGTCTGGCGGATGAGACCGCGGCTGACGAGCGTCGCGGTGGCGCGGCTGACCTTCACCTTGTCCATCTTGGCGCGGGCGCTGACGGCGCTCGGCGAGATGCCGGCCTCGCGCCCGACGACGCTGAGGACGCGCCATTCGGGGATCGAGATGCCGAATTCCTCGCCATAGCGCTGCGCGAACAGGCGGGAGACGCGCCCGGCCGTCACCGCGAGCTGATAGGGCAGGAAATCCTCCAGCACGAAGCCGGAGCCGTCCGCTTCTTCTTCAACATTGGCCTGATGGCCGTTCGTCCTACGCCGCACGCGTCTACTCCGTCCTGTTTCAACCGTGCGCCACAAGGCGCACCAGTCGTCAAATACGATCGCTGAAAGCTTTGAGAAGGGGTTAGTTGCAACTTTCAGATGGTTTCGTTTCGCATGGCCCCCCGGCATGTCCGTTCCGCGCGTTGCAGGTTCGGGAAGGACCATGCGATCGTATGGCACACCACCCGTTATCGTCAGGGATGACGTATGAGTGACGACATGGCAACGCCTCGCCGACACCGTTCGACCGATTCCGAGGGGTTTCGTCGATTTCTTTTGCAAGTTGTCAACTACCGGCGAGGATGATGCGTCAACCGCAGCCGACGCCGCGGGTTGTGATCCGCCGTGCCGTCCACCCCCCTTTCCCAGCCGCCGCCGCCACTTTAAGAACGCCGCCATCGTGAGTGACCGGTTCCACGGCCCCGAGCGCAGGGGCAACCAGCGCAGACCGCGTCTCGCATCGCGTGCGCTCGCAGAGGCGTTCGATATCAACCGGCCGACATCGGCCTTCCTCAACGATCCGTACGCCACCTATTTCGCGCTGCAAACTTTTGCCCCGATTCACCGGTCACCGGACGGGTCGGTCGTGGTGACGTGTCACGCCGACGTGCGCGCGGTCTGCATGCAGCCCGAGCTGTACAGTTCGCGGCGCGACGTGTGGCTGCGGGCTCGACTCGGCGACGGCCCGCTCGCTACCCATTACGCCTCCGCCGTCATGTTCTGCGACCCGCCCGCGCATGCGCGCCTGCGGGCCGTGCTGGATCGCGCCTGCCTGAACGAAGCGCTGATACGCGCGCTGCGCCCCGGGCTGGAAGTGGCGGTCGAACGGGTGCTCGACGATCTCGCCGGGCGGGGCGCGTTCGATGCGATGGCGGATTTCGCGGTCCACCTGCCGGCGCAGGTCATCGGCACGCTGCTTGCCATCCCGACGGAGGAACGGGCGCTGCTGCGCAACTGGTCGGTGGACATCCTGGCCGTGCTCGAGCCGGATGGCGACGCCATGACCATCAGCCGCGGCGAGGCAGCGCTGCGCGACTGCTCCGCCTTCCTGCGCGAGCTGTTCGCCCGCCGTCGGGCCGCCGGGGCGCCGGCGCGCGATGACGTTGTCGGCCGTCTGCTGGAGGATGTCGCAAGCGGCGGCTGGTCGGAGTACGAGCTGTTGCAGAATACCATGCTGCTGATGAATGCCGGGCAGGAGACGATCGCCAACACGATCGGCAACGCGCTGCATGCCCTTGCGCGGTTTCCCGGCGAACGTGACCGCCTGTTGGAAGAACCCGATCTGATTGAGTCCGCGGTCGAGGAATTTCTCCGCTACGACAGCGCAATTCAGTTCGAGGGTCGTACCGCCACGGCCGCAACGAGCCTCGGCGGCGTGGCGATCCCGGCGGGGACGGCGGTATATCTCTGCCTCGGCGCCGCAAACCACGATGCGGACGTGTTCGAACAGCCGGACAAGCTCGATATCACCCGCGACCCGAACCCGCATCTCGCCTTCGCGACGGGAATTCACCGCTGCATCGGCGGGCCGATTGCGCGGATGGCCGTATCGGTTGCACTCTCCGCCTTTCTCCTCCGTTTTCCGCGCTATGAGCTGGCGCACCCGCCCGTCCCCGGGCGCCGTGCCCGTTATCGGGGGTTCCTCTCGCTTCCCGTGAGGCTTCCATGACCGACGAGACGACCGATCCGACACGACGCAGCTGGATCGCCTCGGCCAACGACCATCCGGAATTTCCGATCCAGAACCTGCCGTTCGGCGTCTTTTCGCCGCCGGGCGGCATGCCGCGGGGCGGCGTCGCGATCGGCGACATGATCCTCGACA
>NZ_BANB01000812.1 GCF_000964365.1 Acidisphaera rubrifaciens HS-AP3
GCGAGCGTCGGGGCCGGCGGCGCGTCGCGCTCAGGCAAGCAGCCGCTCCGCCAGCCGGTCGATGAACGCGTCGCAGGCGTCGAGCTGCGCCGCGTCGATATATTCGTCCGCCCGGTGCGCCTGCGCGATGTGCCCGGGGCCGCACACGATGGTCGGGATGCCCGCCTCGTGCTGATAGACGCCGCCCTCGGTCACGTAGCTGACGTTGCCGGCGGTGTTCGAGCCCGACAGCTGGCGCACCATGTCCGCCAGCGGGTCGCGCGGGTCGAGCGCCAGGCCCGGCAGCGCCACCAGCGTCTCCCACTCGAAGCCGGTCGTCGGATCGACCGCGTGCATCGCCGGCTCGATCGCCCGCGCGACATGGTCCTGCAGCGCCGCCAGGGCGGCGCGGGCGTCGTCGCCGGGGACGGTGCGCCATTCCATGACGAAGCGCGCATGCTCGGGGATGATGTTCAGGATCTCGCCGCCCTGGAACGTGCCGACATGGACCGTCGTGTGCGGCGGGTCGAACCCGTCCACGAACGGCCCCTCGGCGGCGCGGCGGCGGGCGTCGGCGGCGATCCAGGCGACCGCCTCGGCTGCGGCCTGCAGCGCGTTCACGCCCTGATGCGGCATGCTGGAATGCCCGGCGCGGCCGCGCACGCGCACCGCCACGTCGAACTTGCCCTTGTGCGCGACGATCGGCTGCATCCCCGACGGCTCGCCCACGATGCACACGCGCGGGCGCAGGCCGCTTTCCGCCAGATCGGCGGCGAGGCGCCGGGCGCCGCTGCAATCGACCTCCTCGTCATAGGTCAGGAACAGATGCACGGGCTGCGCCAGCGCGCGGGCGCGCAGGCGCGGCACGGCGGCAAGGGCGCAGGCGACGAAGCCCTTCATGTCCGCCGATCCGCGCCCGTACAGGCGCCCGTCCTCGGCATGCAGCCGGTGCGGGTTGGTGCGCCACGCCTGGTTGTCCACCGGCACCGTGTCCACGTGCCCGGACAGCGCGACGCCGCCCGGCACATGCGGCCCGATCACCGCATGCAGGTTCGCCTTGGTGCCCGCCGGATTGGTGCTGATCCGGTAGGGCACACCCTGCCCGTCGAGCCAGTCGCGCACCCAGGCGATCAGGTCGAGGTTGGAGTTGCGGCTGGTGGTATCGAAGCCGACCAGCCGGGCGAGGATGTCGGCGCTGCTGGGATTGGCGTGCATGCTGCGCAGTCTATACGGGCGGCCGGTCTCGGCAATCCGCCGTGCCGCGCCCCGGGGAGCCTGCCCGCGTGACCGATTCCGCCGCCGCCGTGCTCGCCGCCCGCCCACGGGCGGGCGCACGGTCCGACCGATGAGCCTGTCGCCGCTGCATCGCGCCTGGCGGATGCTGCCGCCGCGGGCACGCCGCGCCGCCGTCGTGC
>NZ_BANB01000811.1 GCF_000964365.1 Acidisphaera rubrifaciens HS-AP3
GAGCGGCTGCGCGCCCGCCAGACCGCCGCCGCCGCAACCGCGCCGGCCCGCGCCCTGCACACGCTGCGCCCGCTCGACGCGCTGGTGATCGGGCTGTGGCAATGCCTCGCGCTGATCCCCGGCATCTCGCGCTCCGGCGCCACCATGGTGGGCGGCCTGCTGCGCGGCATCGACCACGAGGGGGCGGCGCATTTCTCCTTCCTCATCGCCCTGCCGGTGATCCTCGGCGCCACGGTGCTGGAAGTGCCGAAGCTGCTGCACACCGACGTGCCGCCCGGCACCTTCAGCCTCGCCGCGATCGCCGCCGTCGTCTCCGGCGTGACGGCCTATGCCAGCACCGCCTTCCTCATGCGCTGGTTCCACAACCACGACCGCTGGGCCCTCGACCCGTTCGCCTGGTACTGCGCCGCCGTCGGCATCGTCAGCGCCGGCATCCTGCTGGCCTGACGCGGCCCGCCCGCCGGCCTCAGTAGTTGTTGCGCGGGTCCAGGAGGTTGCGCTGCGTCAGGTCGGCGCGGTCCGGCAGGTCGGCGGTGTTCCAGCCGCCGCCCAGCGCCTGGATCAGCGACACGCTGGTGACGATGCGCGACTGGCGGATCGACAGCAGCGTCTCCTCGTCGGCCAGCGCCGTCGCCTGCGCGGTGATGACGGCCGTATAGGCGACCGTGCCGGCGCTGTATTCGTTGAGCGAAATCCGCACCGCCTCGCGCGCCAGCCGCACCGCGTCCTCCTGCACCCGCTGCTGGTCCTGCAGGATGCGCAGGCCCGACAGGTCGTCCTCCACCTGCTGGAACGCCGTCAGCACCGTCTGGCGATAGGCCGCCACCGCCTCGTCATAGGTCGCGCGCGCCGCCCGCACCGTCGATTCCCGCAGTCCCGCGTCGAACACCGTCTGGCTCGCCGCCGCACCCAGCGACCAGATGCGGTTGGACGCGGTGAACAGCGAGCCGAGCGGGTTGCCCACGAACCCGCCGAGCGCGCTGAGCGTGATGTCCGGATAGAACGCCGCGACCGCGACGCCGATCAGCGCGTTTTCCTCGGCCATCGTCCGCTCCGCCGCGGCGATGTCCGGCCGCCGTTCCAGCAGCCGCGACGGCACGCCCGCCGGCGCTACCGGCACCTCGGACGCCAGATCGCCGGCCGGGATCGTCAGGTCGGCGGGCGGATGGCCGATCAGCACGGCGATCGCGTGCTCGTATTGCTGCCGCGCGACGCCCACGTTGATCGCCTGGCTCTGCGTCGTGCGCAACAGCGTCTCCGCCGTCACCACGTCGGAGCGCGCGGCGACGCCCACCGCGTACTGGTTCTGCGTGATCTGCAGGCTGTGCTGATAGTCGGCCACCGTGCGGTCGAGCAGCTTCTGCAGCGCGTCGCTGGTGCGCATCTCGAAATAATCGGTCGCCAGCAGCGTCTGCTGCGCGAGCGCCGCGCTCGCGAGGTCGGCGGCGCTGACCTGCGCGCCGGCGACGCTGCTCTCGATCTGCCGCCGCACCCGTCCCCACACGTCGGGCGACCAGGTCGCGCTGCCCTCGAACGTGTAGACCGACGCCGCGTAGCCGCCGCCGCGCCCGCCGGAGACGAAGGTGCTGCTGGTGCTGCTGCCGCCGCCGACCGCGGTGGTGGTGGTGCCGCCGCCGATGCTGCCCGACCCCGCGCCGCCGCCGCTGCGCGTGAAGGTCGGATTGAGCCCCAGCACCGGGTAGAGATTCGACCGTGCCTCGTCCACCAGCGCCTGCGCCTGCCGGTACGCGGCCTCGGCCTGGCGGATCGTCTGGTTGTCGACGATCAGCTCGCCTTCCAGCCGGTCGAGCAGCGGGTCGTGATAGACCGACCACCACGGCCCGCGCGGCACCGCGTCGAGCGGCGAGGCGGGCTTCCACCCGGCCAGCTCCTTGAAGTGCGCCGCCATCGGCGCCGGCGGCTTCTTGTAGTCGGGACCGACCTCGCATCCCGCGACCAACAGCGGCCCCGGCAGCGCCAGTGCGATCAGCCGCGCGTGCCTCACTCCGCCGCCTCCGGCGCCCCGCCACCCACCCGCCTGCGCACCCACAGGCTCAGCCGGTCGAGATACAGGTAGACCACCGGCGTCGTGTACAGCGTGAGGATCTGGCTCAGGATCAGCCCGCCGATGATGCAGATACCCAGCGGCTTGCGCAGCTCCGACCCCTCGCCGGTGCCGAACGCCAGCGGCAGCGCGCCGAACAGGGCGGCGAGCGTCGTCATGATGATGGGACGGAAGCGCAGCAGCCCGGCCTGAAAGATCGCCTCGCGCGGGGGCACGCCCTCGTTCCGCTCGGTCTGGATCGCGAAGTCGATCATCATGATGGCGTTCTTCTTGACGATGCCGATCAGCAGCACGATGCCGATGATGCCGATGATGTCGAGATCGGCGCCCGCCACCATCAGCGCCAGCAGCGCCCCCACCCCGGCGGTCGGCAGGGTGGACAGGATGGTGATCGGATGCACGAAGCTTTCGTATAGCACGCCCAGCACGATGTACATCGTCACGATCGCCGCCAGCACCAGCAGCAGCTCGTTGGACAGCGACTTCTCGAACGCATCGAGCGCGCCCTGGAACGCCGTGGTGAAGCTGGGCGGCAAGCCGATCTCGCGCTCGGCGGCGCGAATGTCGGCCGCCGCCGCGCCCAGCGACGCGCCGGGGGCGAGGTTGAAGCTGATCGTCGCCGCCGGGAACTGCGACAGATGCGCGATCTGCAACGGCGCCGGGCGCACCGCGATCGACAGGATCGCCGACAGCGGCACCTGCCCGCTGGCCGCCGTCGATGACGGCAGGTACATCGTCTCCAGCGCCTGGATCGTCCCGCGCACCGTGTGATCCGCCTCCAGGATCACCCGATACTGGTTGTTCTGCGTGAAGATGGTCGAGACGATGCGCTGCCCGAACGCGTCGTACAGCGCGCTGTCCACCGTCGCGGGCGTGATGCCGAACCGCGCCGCCGTCACCCGGTCGATGGTGATGAACAGACCGAGCCCGTTCTGGTAATGGTCGGTCGCCACGTCCTCCAGCACCGGCAGCGCGCGCAGCCGAGCCAGCAGCTTCGGCAGCCATTCGTCGATCACCTTGGTGTCCGTGTTCTCGATCACGAACTGGTACTGGGTGGGGCTCACGCTGGTATCGATCGTCAGATCCTGCACCGGCTGCATGTACAGTGTGATGCCGGCGACATGCGCCACCGCGCGCTGCAACCGGCGGATGATCTGCGTCGCCGTGTCGTGGCGCTGATCGACGGGCTTGAGGTTGATCAGCATCCGCCCGGAATTGAGCGTCGTGTTGGTGCCGTCCACGCCGATGAAGGACGACAGGCTGACCACGTCGGGATCGCGCAGCACGATATCCGCCAGCGCCTGCTGATGCGCCGCCATGGCGGCATAGGACGTGTCCTGCGACGCCTGCGTGATGCCCTGGATGATGCCGGTGTCCTGCACCGGAAAGAACCCCTTGGGGATCACCAGGTACAGCCACGCCGTGACGCCCAGCGTCGCCAGCGCCACCAGCAACGTCGGGAACTGATGGTCCAGCACCCAGCGCAGCATCCGCCCATAACCCGCGATGGCGCCGTCGAAGAAACGCTGCGCCACCGCCTCCAGCCGACCCGGCGCCTGCTTCGCGCGGTCGCGCAGCAGCCGCGCGCACAGCATCGGCACCAGCGTCAGCGAGACGAAGGCGGAGATGATGATCGTGACCGCCAGCGTGATCGCGAACTCGTGGAACAGCCGCCCCACCACGTCGCCCATGAACAGCAGCGGGATCAGCACGGCGATCAGCGAGACGGTCAGCGAGATGATGGTGAAGCCGATCTGCGCGCTGCCGCGCAGCGCCGCCTCCAGCGGCGGCACCCCCTCCTCGACATAGCGGGCGATGTTCTCGATCATCACGATCGCGTCGTCGACCACGAACCCCGTCGCGATCGTCAGTGCCATCAGCGACAGATTGTCCAGGCTGAACCCGTACAGGTACATCACCGCGAGCGTGCCGACCAGCGACAGCGGCACCGACAGGCTCGGGATCAGCGTCGCCGGCAGGTTGCGCAGGAACAGGAAGATCACCAGCACGACCAGCGCCACCGCCAGCGACAGCTCGAACTCCACGTCGGCGACCGACGCGCGGATGGTGTTCGTCCGGTCCGTCAGCACCGCGACATTCAGCGCCGCCGGCAGCGCGTCCTGCAGCCGCGGCAATAGTGCCTTGATGCGGTCCACCACCGCGATCACGTTGGCCCCCGGCTGGCGCTGCACGTTCAGGATGATTGCCGGCGTCCGGTCCGCCCAGGCGCCGAGCTTGTCGTTCTCCGCCCCGTCGATCACCGTCGCCACGTCCGACAGCCGCACCGGCGCGCCGTTGCGATAGGCGATCACCTGCGACAGGTACTGCTTCGCCTCGGTGATCTGGTCGTTGGCGTTGATGGTGAAGGCCTGGTTCGGCCCGTCGAAATTGCCCTTCGGCGTATCGACGTTGAGGTTGCCGATGGTGGTCCGCAGATCGTCCAGATTGAGGCCATAGGCCGCCATCTGCCGCGGGTTGACGCGGATGCGCACCGCCGGGCGGTGGCCGCCGCTGATCGACACCAGCCCCACGCCCGCCACCTGCGAGATCTTCTGCGCCATCCGCGTGTCGGCGAAATCCTCCACCTGCGTCAGCGGCAGGGTCTTGGACGTGAGCGCGAGCGTGAGGATCGGCGCGTCCGCCGGGTTGACCTTGGCATAGATCGGCGGCGCCGGCAGGTCGGCCGGCAGCAGGTTGCCCGAGGCGTTGATCGCCGCCTGCACCTCCTGCTCGGCGATGTCGAGGCTGAGATCGAGGCTGAACTGCAACGTGATGACCGACGCGCCGCCGGAACTGACGCTCGACATCTGATTGAGGCCGGGCATCTGCCCGAACTGCCGCTCCAGCGGCGAGGTGACGGATGACGTCATCACCTCGGGCGAGGCGCCGGGATAGAAGGTCTGCACCTGGATCGTCGGGTAATCGACCTCCGGCAGCGCCGACAGCGGCAGGAACCGCCACGCGACGAGGCCGATCAGCAGCACCGCCGCCATCAGCAGGCTGGTCGCCACCGGCCGGGTGATGAACAGGCGCGACGGATTCATGCGCGCGCCCGCATCCGCGCGCCGCTCACCTGCCGGGCTTCGCCGCCGGCGAGGCAGCCGGCGACGCGGCCGGGACCTTTTCCGCCGCGCCATGCGACGGCGCCACCATCACCCGCGCGCCCTCGCGCAGCCGGTCCACGCCGTCGGTCACCACCTGCTCGCCCGGGTCCAGCCCCTTGAGCACCGCCGTGTTCAGCCCGTCGGTCGGCCCCGTCTCGATCACCTGCACCGCGACCGTGTGGTCGGGCTTGAGCACGTAGACATAGGTACCGGGCGCGCCGTGCTGCACGGCGGCGTTCGACACCAGCACGACGTTGCGCAGCGTGTTGACCACCAGCCGCGCGTTGACGAACTCCTGCGGGAACAGCATGTCGTCCTTGTTGTCGTACATGGCGCGGATGCGCACCGTGCCCGTCGTCGTGTCCACCTGGCTGTCGAGCGCGGACAACACGCCGGTCGCGATCGTATGCTGGTCGCTGCGGTCGCGGGCGATCACCGGCAGCTTCGCGCCGGCGGCGACGCGCGGCAGGATCTGCGACAGCGTGTCCTCGGCGACGGTGAACACCACGCTCATCGGCTGCAACTGCGTCAGCACCACCAGCCCGGTGGTGTCGCTCGGCGAGACATAGTTGCCGAGATCGACCAGCCGCAGCCCCACGCGCCCGTCGATCGGCGAGACGATGCGGCAGTACACCAGGTTCAGCTTCTGCGTGTCGACCGCGCCCTGATCCGCCTTCACCGTGCCGACGTATTGCTGCACCAGCGCGTTCTGCGTATCGACCTGCTGGCGCGCGATGCTGTCCTGCGACGCCAGCCGCTGATACCGCTTGAGGTCGAGCTGCGCCTCCGCCAGCAGGGCCTGATCGCGCGCCAGCGTGCCCTGCGCCTGCTCCAGCGCGACCTGATACGGGCGGGGATCGATCTGCACCAGCGGGTCGCCGGGGCGGACCATCTGCCCCTCCGTGAAGTCGATCCGCTGGATATAGCCGGCGATCTGCGTGCGCACGGTCACGGTCGCCAGCGGTGTCACGGTGCCCAGCCCGTCGATCGTCACCGGCATGTCGCCGCGCGCGACGGTCGCCACCTGCACCGACGGCGGCGGCGGGCCGCCCGCGTGCGGCGTGCCCTTCCCGCCGATCAGCGTCCAGGGGCGGAACCACAGCAACAACGCGATGCCGCCGATCAGGATGATCCAGAAAATCGCCCGCCCCGCGCCGCCCCGCCTGCGCCGCGGCGTGCCAGGGCGATCCGGCGGCGGCGGTGTCGGCGCGGTCCTGGCCGGAGCCGGCGGGCTGGTGCCGGGCGGATCATAGGCGCGCGGCTCGGTGCGGCTGACCTGCTCATCCATCAGCGACGTCCCGTCGGTTGCCCTGCGCGGGACCCCGCAGGCTGGTCAAACTCCGTCATGCAAGGCTCTACGCTCCGGGGACCGGCTTCCCATACGGGATGAAACCTCGTCCATCAACGCGCACGCCCGCGCGAGGCGGGCCGGACGGCGTCGCACGGGGCCTGTCCAAGCGCGCCGCCGTGCCTTAATCGGGCGGCATGAGCAGGGGCGGTGGACGCGGACGGACCATGACGGCGCAGGCACTCTGGCTGCGTCGCGAACAGGCGGCGGGGCGCAGGCGCGCCGGCCCGGCCATCCTCTACGGCGCGCTCGGCATCGCCGCCGGGCTGGGACAGGTCTGGGGCGTGGCACGGGCGCTGGCCGCCGCCATCGACGGACGGGCGGATATGCGCGCGCTCGGCATCTTCGCCCTCTGCGCCCTGGCGCGCGCGGCGCTCGGGATCATGTCCGAACGTGCCG
>NZ_BANB01000810.1 GCF_000964365.1 Acidisphaera rubrifaciens HS-AP3
CCGTTGATCGTGACGTCCTACCTGGGCCGGCGTGCCGCCGCCGTGGACGCGCTTGTCGCGCTGTGCCGGGCGCACGGCATCGGCGTGCTGGAGTCCGTGCCGAGCCACGTCAACTTCCCGCATGACGATCCGCTGTACCAGGGCAATCAGTGGAACCACCCGGCGCAGAACGCCGCGCTGGCGAGCGCCGACGTGGTGCTGGTGATCGACAGCGACGTGCCGTGGATACCGACCGTCAGCCGGCCCGCGACGGACGCCGCGATCCTGCACATCGACATCGACCCGCTGAAGGAGCGGATGCCGCTGTGGCACATCCCGGCGCGGGCGAGCTTCCGCGCCGACGCCGCGACCGCGCTGGCGCAACTGGCCGACGCGCTGCCCCCGCCGCCGCCCGTAATGCGCG
>NZ_BANB01000809.1 GCF_000964365.1 Acidisphaera rubrifaciens HS-AP3
GGCGCGGCCGCCGCCCTCCTGCTGCTGCTCGCCGCGGCCGCGGCGCCGGCCGGGACCACCCTGGTGACCGAAACCGCCGCGACCGAGGGCAGCGCGCCGGACATCGTGACCGCCTACGGCACCGTCATGGCAGCCCAGGATCACGGGCTGACGCTCAGCGCGCAGCAGGATGGCCGGGTCGTGTCGCTGGCCGTCACGCCCGGGGAGGCGGTCACGGCCGGACAGGCGCTTGTCACCCTCGCCCCGACGCCGGCCGCGGCGAGCGCCTATCGTCAGGCCGAGACCGCCGTCGCGCTGGCGCGCCGGGAGCGCGCGCACGCGGCGCAGCTGCTGACGCAGCAACTCGCGACGCGCGATCAGCTCGCCCAGGCCGACAAGGCGCTGTCGGACGCGGAGGCCGCGCTGGCAGCACTGCAGGACGCGGGCGCGGGCGTGGCGCAGCGTGTGCTGAGCGCGCCCTTCGACGCGATCGTGACCGCGATCCCCGTCGCGCCCGGCGATCACGTCCCGCCCGGCGCCGGGTTGCTGACCCTAGCACCCCGCGGCGGGCTCGTCGTCACCGTGGGGATCGAGCCGGCGGCGCGGGCGCGCGTCCGCGCCGGCCAGACGGGTGTCCTCACGCCGCTTGCCGGGGGCGCGACGCTGCATGGCGAGGTATTGCGCGTCGATGCGCAGGTCGACGCGCGCACGCATCTCGTCGATGTCGACATCGTGCTCGGCGCCGGCACCGCCGGCGGCGGCCTGCTGATGGGCGCGGCGTACGAGGCCGCCATCACCGTGGGCGTGGTGCATGGCTGGGTGCTGCCGCATGCCGCCGTGCTGCTCGATGACAGCGGGACCTATGTCTATCAGGACGCGGACGGCACCGCGTCGCGCGTCGACGTGCGGCTGCTCGGGCGCGCGGGCGACCATGACGTGGTGGCCGGCCGGCTCGACGCGGGGCGTCCCGTGGTGGTGGACGGCGCCTATCAGCTGACGCCGGGGGCGCGGCTGCGACAGTCCGAAGCGGCCGCCGGTCCGGACGCGCGCCGGTGAGCCTGGCCGGCTTCATCGAACGCCACGCCCGCTCCATCGTCGTCGTCGCCGCGGCGCTGGCGATGGCCGGGATCGCCTCGGCGATCTCGCTGCCGGTCGGGCTGTTCCCGCAGGTCTCCTTTCCCCGCGTCGTGGTCGACCTCGACGCCGGCAGCCGGCCGGCGCAGCAGATGGCGATGACCGTCACGCGCCCGGTCGAGGAGGCGATCCGGACCGTGCCCGGCGTCCGCGACGTGCGGTCCGAGACGACGCGCGGGACGGCGGAGATCTCGGTCGATTTCGGCTGGGGTCATGACATGATCGCCAGCACGCTGCTGGTCGACGCGGCCATCGCGCAGGCGGTGCGCGGGCTGCCGGCGGGCACGTCCTATGACGTGCGGCGCATGGACCCGACGGTGTTTCCGATCATCTCCTATGCGCTGACCGCCCCGGCGATGAACCCGGTCGCCCTGCGCGACCTCGCGCTGTACCGCATCGTGCCGCTGCTGTCGTCCATCACCGGCCTCGGCCGCGTGGACGTGCAAGGCGGGCAGGTGGCGGAGGTGCAGGTGGAGGCCGATCCGCATCGCCTCGCCGCGGCGGGCATCGCGCTGTCCGACGTGGTCGCGGCGATCGGCGCCGGAAACACGTTGCAGGCGGTCGGGCACCTGCAGGACCGCGACCGGCTCTATCTCGTGCTGGGGCAGCACAACCTGATGACCGTCGCCGACGTGGAGAATGTCGTGCTGCGCGCGGCGCCGACGGGGATTCTGCGCCTGCGCGACGTGGCGACGGTGCGGGCGGGCGTGGTGCCGCAATGGATACGCGTCGAGGAGGACGGCAAGCCGGCCGTGCTGTTCAACGTCTATGAGCAGCCGGACGGCAACACGGTGCAGATCGCGGCGGCGGTGCGCGCGCGCCTCGCCGGCTTTGCGCTGCCGGCCGGCGTAAGGCTGGTCAAATGGTACGACCAGAGCGAGCTTGTGCTGCAATCGGCGGGCAGCGTGCGCGACGCGGTGCTGATCGGCCTCGTGCTGGCGGGCGCGGTGCTGCTGCTGTTCCTGCGCAGCTTTCGCGTCACCCTCATCGCGATCCTGGTGGTGCCGGCGACGCTCGCGACGTCGGTGCTGCTGCTCAGCCTGCTTGGGTTGAGCTTCAACATCATGACGCTCGGCGGGATCGCGGCGGCGGTCGGGCTGCTGATCGACGACGTGATCGTCATGGTCGAGCACATCGCGCGCCGGGCCGGCGCTGCCGGCGCCGACGGCAGGCCCGCCGGCGGCGATGCCGTGCTCGGCGCGGCGCGCGAGTTCATGCAGCCGCTGACCGGGTCGAGCATGGCGACGCTGATCGTCTTCCTGCCGCTCGGCTTTCTCACCGGCGTGACCGGCGCGTTTTCCAAGGCGCTGTCGGTGACGATGGCGGCGGCGCTGTTCATCTCCTATCTGATGACGGCGTTCGTGGTGCCGGTGCTCGCGCGCCGGCTGATCAACTTCGACCGGTGGCGTGATCCCGGTGCCGCCGGCAGCCGGCCCGGGCGTCTGTCGCGCCTGCATGCCTGGCTGCTCGCCGCCCTGTTCCGTCGGCCTTTGGTGCTGCTGCTCGTGATCGCGCCGCTGCTGGTCCTCGGCTGGTTCGCCTATCAGGCGGTCCCGACCGGCTTCATGCCGTCGGTCGACGAAGGTGGCTTCGTGATGGACTACTTCACGCAGCCGGGCACGTCGCTGATCGAGACGCAGCGGGAAGTGTCGCAGGTGGATGCGATCGTGCGGTCGATGCCGGAGGTCGACACCTTCTCCCGCCGGCTCGGCACGGGGCTCGGCGGCGGTCTGGGCCAGAGCTATCACGGCGACTATTTCGTGCGTCTGAAGACCGATCACGCGCGCACGACGCCGGAGGTGATGGCGGCGGTGCTGGCGCGGGTGCAGGCGGAGGTGCCCGGCGTGCGCGTCGAGCTGGCGCAGCTGATGGAGGACCTGATCGGCGATCTGACGGCGGTGCCGCAGCCGATCGAGATCAAGCTGTTTGCCGAGGATTCCAGCGTGCTGATCCCGCAGGCACGCAAGGTCGCGGCGGCGATCGCGCGCATCGGCGGCGTGGTGGAGGTGCGCAGCGGCATCAGGCTGGCGGGCGACGCGCTCGACATCGACGTCGATCCGGCGCGCGCGGCGATGGAGGGCGTGACACCCGCCGAGGTGACGGCGGCGGTCGACGTGGCGCTGGCCGGACAGGTCGCGACACAGATGCCGGAGGCCACCAAGACGGTCGGCATCCGTGTGGCCGTGCCGGACGCGCTCGGTCTGCGGCTGCATGACCTGGAGGCGCTGCCGATCCGCGCGCCGGGCGGCCACGTGCTGCCGCTGTCGCGGGTCGCGACCATCGTGCGCGTCACCGGCGAGGCGCAGATATCGCGCGAGAACCTGCAGCCGATGGTCGCGGTGACCGGGCGTATCGAGGGACGCGGCATCGGCGCGGCGGTCGCTGACGTGAAGCGGGCGCTGGCGCGGCCGGGCATGCTCGGCGCCGGCGTGCGCTATGAGCTGGGCGGGCTCTATCAGCAGCAGCAGATCGCCTTCGCGGGGCTCGCCCGTGTCTTCGCCGCCGCGCTGGTCGCGGAGTTCGTGCTGCTGCTGTTCCTGTATGAGCGGCTGTGGCTGCCGGTCATCATCATCGGCTGTTCGCTGCTCTCGACGACCGCGGTGTTCACCGGGCTGTGGCTGACCGGCGTCGCGCTCAACATCACGGCGCTGATGGGCATGACGATGATCATCGGCATCGGCACGGAGATGGCGGTGTTCTACGTGTCCGAATACGCCGACCTCGCCCACGCGTTGCCGCGGCGCGAGGCGCTGGTCGCGGCCAGCCGCGGCCGGCTGCGGCCGATCAGCATGACGACGCTCGCCGCGATCCTGACGCTGTTGCCGCTCGCGCTGGCGATCGGTCAGGGATCGGCGATCCAGCAGCCGCTCGCGATCGCCATCATCGCGGGCCTGTTGCTGCAATACCCGCTGGTGCTGCTGGTGATGCCGGTGCTGATCGGCCTGACCGGCGGACGCGGCGACGGCGGCAGCGGCGGCCCGCGGCGTGATGGGCCGGTGGTGCAGGCTTCGCCGGCAGGCGGCGGCTGACCGGCGGCTACTGGCCGGTGCCGCCGGCCTGCCC
>NZ_BANB01000808.1 GCF_000964365.1 Acidisphaera rubrifaciens HS-AP3
ATGCGGGACCGGGGGGCGCGAGGATCTGGCTTAGTGTATCGCCGAGGACGGCGAGCAGGAGACGGATTTCGGGATCGGTGACCGGCTTGTCGGGCGTGAGGTCGGACACGATCGTCC
>NZ_BANB01000807.1 GCF_000964365.1 Acidisphaera rubrifaciens HS-AP3
GGCCAGCAGCCAGCCCGCGCGCCGCGCCCGCCCGTCGCGCGCGGCGGCCAGGATACGCTGTCCGATCAGGTAGTTCGCGCCGATCGAGCCGCCGAGCAGCAGCAGCTCCGCCGGGTTCCACCACGCGTAGAACATCAGGCTGGCCGCCAGCACGGTCGCGAGCACGCCGCCCGGCCAACGCCGTGCCGCCCGCACCGCGAGCAGGCAGGCCGGTAGAAAGACCAGGAGGAATGGCTGCGAGCAGAACAGCATGGCGCCGCCTCCGATACACGCAAAAGTTGCATGACTCGGGCGGCCGGGCAAGCCTGCGGTGCGGCGGTCGTGCCTTTCGCCGCGCGGGGGCCGATGCTATCAGCGCCGCGCAATGAGCCATGCGTCGCCGACCAACCCCGCCCTCCTGCCCGCCGGCCTGCGTGATCTGCTGCCGCCGGAGGCCGAGGCCGAGGCGGTCGCGGTCGAGCGGCTGATGGAAGTGTTCGCGACCCACGGCTACGAGCGGATCAAGCCGCCGCTGCTGGAGTTCGAGGACACGCTGCTCGGCGGCGCGGCAACGGCGGTTGCGGACCAGACCTTCCGCCTGATGGACCCCGACAGCCAGCGCATGATGGGCCTGCGCGCCGACACCACGCCGCAGGTCGCGCGCATCGCCACAACCCGGCTGGCCGGCGCGCAGCGTCCGCTGCGCCTCGCCTATGCGGGGCAGGTGCTGCACGTGCGCGGCACGCAGCTCAATCCCGACCGGCAGATGGCGCAGACGGGCATCGAGCTGATCGGCTCCGACAGCGCCGGCGCGGATGCGGAAATCGTCCTCGTCGCGGCCGAGGCGCTGGCGGCGCTCGGCCTGACACGGCTCAGTTTCGACCTCACCATGCCGACCATCGCCCCGGCGATCCTGGACGCGGCCGGCCTCGGCACGGCCGCGCGCGCAGCGCTCGCGCGCGCCGTGGACCGCAAGGACGCGGCCTCGGTGCGGGCGAT
>NZ_BANB01000806.1 GCF_000964365.1 Acidisphaera rubrifaciens HS-AP3
GTCGGCTTCCATTCCACCTCCTCCGGCGCGGTCAGCCGCAGGTCGGGCAGGCGGGCCAGCAGCCGGCGGAACGCGATCTCCCCCTCGATGCGGGCGAGCTGCGCGCCGAGGCAGTGGTGGATGCCGCCGCCGAAGCTGATCGCCCGCACCCCCGGCCGCGCCACGTCCACCGTCTCCGGATCGCCGGCATAGGCCGCCGGGTCGCGATTGGCCGCGCCCAGCAGCGCGATCACCTGCTCCCCCCGCCGCACGGTGTGGCCGAGGATCTCATGGTCGGCGAGCGCGCGCCGCCCCGTCAGCTGCACCGGGCTGTCGTAGCGCAGCAGCTCCTCCACCGCGTTCGCCATCAGCGACGGGTCGGCCCGCAGCCGCGCGAGCTGGTCCGGATGGCGGTGCAGCGCCAGCAGCCCGTTGCCGATCAGGTTCGCCGTCGTCTCGTGCCCCGCCACGAACAGCAGCCCGATATTGGCCAGCGCCTCCTCGTCGCTCAGCGCGTCGTCCGCCTCGCGCGCGGCGAGCAGCGCCGTCGTCAGGTCGTCGCCCGGATTGGCGCGGCGATAGGCGAACAGGCCGGTGAAATACGCCTGCGTCGCGAGTTGCGCCGCGTTCGCCTGATCCAGCTCCGCCCGCGTGATCGGCACCGGATCGAGCAGCCGGCCGCGCAGCGTGGTGTCCGACAGGAACGGCGCCCGGTCCGCCTCGGGGATGCCCAGCATGTCGCAGATCACGATCACCGGCAGCTTCCGCGCGAAGTCGCGCATCACGTCCATGCCGCCCGCGTCGATCACGTCGTCGATCAGCGCGTCCACCACCGCCTCGATGCGCGGGCGCAGCGCCTCCATCCGGCGGCCGGTGAAGGCCTTGCTCACCAGCCCGCGCAGGCGCGTGTGCTCCGGCGGGTCGCGCACCAGCATCATCCGCCGCAGCGCCGCCACCGCCGGCTCGTCCTCCAGCGCGGGGTCGAGGTCGTCGCCCTCGCCATGGCCGAAACGCGGATCGCGCAGCAGCGCGGTGCAGCCGGCATGGGTGGACAGCAGCACCGGCCCGCCCGGCACCCGCAGCACCGCCGCCACGCTCCGCAGCCGGCGATAGGCGGCATACGGGTCGCGCCGGAACGCCGGATCGGCGAAGTCGAAGCCGCCGCTCATCCCCGCACCTCGATCGCCGTCAGCCCCGCCGCGAGCACCGCGCGCACATCCTCCGCCGCCAGCGCCACGCACCCCTCGGTCGGCGCGTAATCGGGCCGCGCGACATGCAGGAAGATCGCCGAGCCGCGTCCGCGCTCGACCGGCGCGTCGTTCCAGCCGAGCACGCCGATCACGTCGTACAGCGCGTCCGCCCGCCACAGCGCCTCGTGGCTCGCGTCGTAGGGCAGGGTGACCGGCGTGTTGTAGGCGGCATCGCGCGGGTCGTCGCACCACCCGTCGGTCGGCGCGATCGGCTCGACCGGCACG
>NZ_BANB01000805.1 GCF_000964365.1 Acidisphaera rubrifaciens HS-AP3
CCGCCTGCCGCAGCCGACGCGGCTGCCGGACGTGTTGTTCGACCACGCCCGGCAGATGCTGGCGCGCGAGGCGGACGGCACGACGCGGTTCCGGCTGATCGGCATCGGCGCCGCGCCGCTGGCGCCGTCGGACGCGGCCGACCGCGGCGACCTCGCCGATCCGCAGGCCGCCCGGCGCGTGGCGACGCAGGCGGCGATCGACCGGCTGCGCGCCCGCTACGGCACCGGGGTCATCGGTCGCGGACGCGGGCTGGCCAAAAAGACATAGCGGCCGGGACGACGTCCGTCCCGACCGGGTGCATTACGGCTTGACGCCGTGCTGTTCGAGGAGCTTGCGGTCGAGCGCGTCGAGTTCCTGGTTTTCCTTGTCGATGCGCTGCTGCGACGGCAGGACGCCGGCTGCCTGCTCCTGGCTGTCGACCGACGCGTCGGGCTGATGGGGCAGACCGTTCCAGATGTTGCCGTTGCGCAGCGGCACCCCGTTCGGGGTGGCCGCCCCCTGCGGCAGGGCGGGGGTGCTGAAATCGGGCGCGCCCTGGGCGCGGGCGGGCGGCGGCGTGGCGGCCATCCCGACCGCGACCGCGCACAGCGTGGCGATGGCAAGGGCTCGGACGATCATCACGGCCTCCTGTGACTATGCACGCGCACCGCGCACGGCCGAAGAATACGCCTTGCGCACGACCCGCTCCAGCGCGGTCGGCGGCCGTCAGCAGCGCTTGGGCAGAAGATGGAACTCCGTCATCAGCCCGTCCATGACAAAGGTTCCGAAATCCATGCGCATGTGGTCGCCGACGCCGTTGACCCAGTACCGCATCCCCGCCTCGTAGTCCGGCATCATCGCGTCTGGCTTGCGGTCGAAAAAGGCGACGTGGACGTCCACGCTCGGCAGCTTCAGCAGGTCAGGCCAGCCTTTGCCCTCGGCACCGGCGGGCTTGGTGTCGACCACGGTGATGAACGTGTCCTGGCCGCCCTTCTCGGACGTGCCGTCGAACAGCGGCAGGCCGATGAAGCGCTTGCCCGCCTCGGCCGCGTCGATGATGGCGGCGGTATGGGCCATCGGCAGCAGGGTGCCGGGCGGCAGCTTCACCACCGTCTCGGCCGGCAGGGTGTAGTGCACCTCGCCGCCGTTCGGCCCGGTCGTGGCTTCGCCGTCGGTCTGGCTGGTCACCGCCTCGTCGGTGGTCTGTTTCATGTGAAAGCGGAACCGGTGTCCGTCGCGCGATTCCCAGGTGACGTAGTCGGACACCATCTGCACGTTCTGGCCGTCGCGGTTGGTGATCGTCATCTCCAGCCGCTGATTGGTCGCCCAGCCGTCGCAGGCGTCCTGCACCTCGTAATGCATGGTCCCCTTGGCGGCGACGACATCGGCCGACTTCGCCGTATCGAGCGTCAGGGCATAGACCGCGCGATGGCCGGCCAGCACGGCGGCACCGGCCGGCGCGGCGCCGGGCAGCGTGGCGGCGAGGACGAGGGCGACCGCGGCTGCGGACACGGCGGACGATCGGAAGGGACAGCGCATCAGCTTCGGTCTCCGCGCGCAGGGATAAGGCAAGGGGACGGCCGGGCCGCGCTTGCCCCACCCGCCGGACGGACGCCGCATCGGCGACCCGGCATCTTGCCGGCATACGCCCTTGCGCGACAACGCACGACATGGGCCTCGTGCGGCGCGGCGACAGGGATGGGCGAGGCCGGGACGAGGCGCCCGGACGCGCCGCCGCGACGGGAGGGCGCCGATGACCGACTATCTCGACCCACGCACGGGGGGCACCTGGCCGCTCGATACGCCGCGCTGGTGCGCGCCGGACGGGACGCCGCTGCTGCTGACGCCGCTCCCGGGGATCGGGCGCGACGCGATCGACACGGCGACGCGCGGGCTGTGGCGCTATCGCGCGGCGCTGCCCTTCGTGCCGGATGCGCCGATCACGCTCGGCGAGGGCGGCACGCCGCTGCTGGCCCGCACCGTCGCCGGCGCCCCGGCCCTGGTGAAATGCGAATGGTTCGCCCCCACCGGCAGCTTCAAGGATCGCGGCGCCTCGGTGATGCTCTCGCTGCTGCGCGCCCAGGGCATCACGTCGGTGCTGGAGGACAGTTCCGGCAACGGCGGCGCGGCGATCGCCGCCTATGCGGCGG
>NZ_BANB01000804.1 GCF_000964365.1 Acidisphaera rubrifaciens HS-AP3
CATCGCGGCAAGGCGGGGCACGCCGGACGCTTACCAAACATCAGATTATGGATACGGTTTGTCCACGCAACCTAGGCTGCCGTCGGCATCGATCACGATATGCGGCTATCGACCCCGAACACGCCATCCACATCGTAGCGCGCCATTCCCGCCGGCCCCGCTCTTGATCGACTGTCAGGACGGCGACAGCAGATGTCGCGCTGCGGGCACGCTTCCAGCTCAGAGAAACTCTTTGAGAATGGACGCGCCAGGGAACATGCGCTTGATCCAACCAATAGCTGCACCCTCGTCGACAAATCCCCCGACGGAATACTGCCGACCAATACCCGATCCCGGTTGATAAACGCCGTACATCTTACGTTCACCTAGCTTTATTTCATAAATGGAAAATTCTATGCTTTGCATAGCCTCGCCGCGCGATACTGGATCGCCGCCGCCAGCACGGTGTTCCATATCCGTAGCCGCGATCTGGCGGCCTGGATTATAGCCATACGGGCTGGGGAGAGAGGCACAGATTTCTTCTATTTCCCTTAATCTCGATAACACAAATGGCGTTTCAGACTCCCATTCTCGAAAATTTGGAAGGCCACTTCCTGCACTGTCGAAGGCGTCTTGCCAATACCGAAGCCCAGATAGATAGGCCAAATTGCAAAAACATCCATTAGTGTAGTGCGATGGCACTAGTTCATAAACGACGGTACCGGGTTCACAAAAAACAATGTTGGTGAGACCCGCACCATGAGGCCCGACCACGATGCGCGCACTACGGAAAAGCTCGATCTGACCAGCCAACGAGAGCGATCCCGGTGTTAATATTTCATACCCACGATGACGCAGCCTCTCAATTAGGTCCCGTTCGTTCCTCATTACGCGCGTAGGGGCGTCTGTTCGTGCGACATAGAGCTTTTTGTTTCGCTGTCCCGGCACATTCACTGCAGTCCTCAGTCGGAGGTAAGTTTCACGGGCCACGTCGGACTTGGCGAAAGACGCCCCACCATTAAGAAATTCGCTGTATTCCATGCGTGCAAAGGCGTATCTTTTTGTTGAATATTCGATCGTGAATCGCTTCATATTATCGAGTCCCAATAACCGCAAAGAATCTTCTTGCCATTTGTTCAGTGGCGGAAGCGCTATGCGAATATCTTGCGTTCGACCGGCACGTTTGCTCGCATGATAAATTGCCGGTAGCGCCTGCGTGATCCAGTGGAAATAATTATTATGAGCGATATTGCATCCGACGACCACCGTCTCCGCAACATCACAGCTGATAGTACCCGAGTATTCGGCTTGGAGTTCGCTCATTGCCTCGTCAGAGACTAGATAGCCCGTGTCACGAATAAAGCGTTCGGACAAAAATAGGCCCCTGAATTTTCCGTCGAGCATTGCATTAAGGAATTGGTATCCGCGGATTGACTGGGGATCTGGGTTCCAGCCTAAGTGAGGGTTACGATTAGGAGCGCTGAAAAGTGCCTCGAATGGCGCATTTTCTAGTATCGTCGATTTTGCAGTGCGCTCGATCAGGTAAGTCTGTACGGCGGCGTCTGTTGCTGCCAAGCTGTCTGGTGCGAAGGTCATGTCCCGTTGCCTGATCGATAAACCGTAGCGAAGGTTTGGAGGCCCCTGACTATACGGCTGTGCGGATAGGAATTGAACAGCGGTGGCGTAGGACGGTGAGTTCCAGCCGCTCATAATTGGTTTAAGCAAGCCTGACCAACCCAAAGGGTTATGTTGCGCCGCTTTTCCGATGATTGCCCCCGTCGGCTCCTCCGATCGGCCGGAGACCGGCCGGAGGCCAGGCGCAGCAATGCCCCCAAGCCCTTCGCCCGTGTCTCCGAACATCCCGCCGCCAGCCAGCGTCGGGATTGCTGATACACCGCAGCCCAAGGCGGGAAGTCGTTCAGCACAGCACGCCAAGGCAATGCCATAACGGCTCACGTAGCGAAGCGCGTTAAACAATTCTCGCAGGGAGTGGTCGCGCTGCGGGGCTCTCTCGGTCATCAGGGTCAGATACGACACCACAAGCGACCACTCGTTGTCGCTGACGTCGGACCGATAGGGCTTACGAGGCAGTGCGGGGCACACCGCTCTACTAAACCCGAGCGTCGCGAAAGTACATGACACGCTCTAGGTGAAGACACATCACAAGCAGTCGAGCGTCCCCACCTTTCCCTCCGCGATCCCTGCCCAAGCCGCCGCCGTTGCGTTGCGTATGGCGGACATCGCCGACCGCGATGCCCAACGCCCGTCCGTGAAAGTGTGGTCGCCCACGCTAAAATTTAGTATGCTGTCGTGGCCCCGGCATCGAGGAACGTGGCTTGGGACGGACGGTGTCGGCCGCCTACCTCGGCGGGCTGATCGGGTATTGGAACGAGCGGCTGCGCGCCTGCGAGACCACCGGGCCGGCGCTCCGGCGTCTGCTGCGACCGGAGACGGCGGACCAAGCCGTTCCGAACGCCGCCATGATCCGACGGTCTGCCGGGCCGATGAAACGCGACGCCGGGCGGCGCTGGC
>NZ_BANB01000803.1 GCF_000964365.1 Acidisphaera rubrifaciens HS-AP3
GTCGTCCATCACCGCCAGCCGCGTCGCCGCCAGCAGCGCGAAACGCTGCAACAGGCTGCGCCGACGCGCCGGCGGCATGCGGACGACCGGCGGGGGGCGCAGCATCTCCGCCATCCCGTCCGCCGCCACGATCAGCCCCGCTTCTTCGGGCAGCAGGGCGCGCGGGAAATCCGCATCGACGGCGAAGCACAGCCCGTCGCACCACGCGCCGTAGTCGGGCCATTTCGCGTCGGTCAGGAAGTCGCGGGCGCCGGATTTCACCTCGATCACGACGAACGCCCCGTCGGGCAGCAGCGCGAGGATGTCCGCGCGCCGGCCGTTGGGCAGCGCGACCTCGTGCAGCGGCGCCCAGCCGAGTTGCAGGCACAGCCGCGCGGTGGCGCGCCGCACCCGCGCCGTCCGGTCCGCCCAGCCGATCATCGACGTCTCGTCCACGCTTTGTTCCTAGCGCGCCGTCGCGATCCGTGCCACCTCTGGCGCCGCGAGCAGACGCAGGTGAGCGAGACGATGCGACGCCCGACCCCCACGCATGGTAGCCCGCCGAGCGCGGACGACATCGCCGACCTCGCCGAACGCGCCCTTGCGGGCCTGCCGCCGGCGATGGCGCGGCACGTGCGCGGCGTCGGCATCCTGGTCGACGAGATGCCCGATGACGAGCTGCTGGCCGAGATGGGGATCGCGACGCCGTGGGAGCTGACCGGCCTCTATCGCGGGGTGCCGCTGCCGCTGCAAAGCCACGAGGACATCGCCCGGGCGCCGGCGCTGATCCACCTGTTCCGCCAGCCCATCCTGCTCGAATGGATCGAGACGGACGAGGACCTGTTCCGTCTCGTCCGCAGCGTGCTGATCCACGAGATCGCCCATCATTTCGGCTTCAGCGACGACGACATCGCCGCCATCGAGGGCGATCCGGACTGAGCTACAGGCGCAGCAGATAGCTGTGTCGCCCCTCCAGCACCCGCTCGCCGCGCTGGTTGTCCACCGTCGCCGCCATCACCACGACACCGGTGCGCCGCTGCGGCCGCAATTCGGCGATCTCCAGCAGCGGATACAGCGTGTCGTCGGGAAAGACCGGGCGCAGGAAGCGCGCGGAGACCTCGGTGAAGCCGATCAGATGCGGCCCGACAACATGCGGAAACAGCCCCGCGCCCGCCGCCGTCAGCGCCACGACATGCAGCCCGTGCGCGAGCATGTCCGGATGGCCGAGCGCCTGGCAGTACGGGCGGTCGTAGTGGATCGGATGATTGTCGCCGGTCAGCGCCTGGAACGCCGCGAAATGCGCATGGGTGATCGTGCGCGACGGGAGCGGGAACCGCTCGCCCACCGACAGCTCCGCAAAGCCGCGGATCGGCAGCAGCGGCGTGCCGGGAAGCTTCGGCCGCGTGTCTGGCATGCTTAGACCTCCCTGCGCCCGCCTTTGCCTTGACAGGGTCGGGGCGGGCGGGCGTGATCCGATCATCCCATAGGACGCAGGCGCGTGACCGCAAAGGGGCGATCTCCCTGCCCGCGCGCCTGACATATCAGTCGAGGAGGGACGGCCGACCGTGACCGAGAACGCAGCGACCACCGAGGCGCCGCCGGTCGGCGCGCGCGTCTACGACGCGATCGTCATCGGCGCGGGCTTCTCCGGCCTGTACCAGATGCTCCGCCTGCGCGAGATCGGGCTTTCGGCGCGGGTGCTGGAAGCGGCGGACGGGGTCGGGGGCACCTGGTACTGGAACCGCTATCCGGGCGCGCGCTGCGATTCCGAAAGCTACTACTACTCCTATTCGTTCTCCGACGAGTTGCAGCAGGAATGGACGTGGAGCGAGCGCTATCCGGGGCAGGCGGAGATCCTCCGCTACCTCAATCACGTCGCCGACCGCTTCGACCTGCGCCGCGACATCCAGTTCGACACCCGCGTCGCCGCGGCGAGCTATGACGGGGCGGCCAACCGCTGGACCATCACCACGACCGCCGGCGAGGTATTCGTCGCGACCTTCCTGATCACCGCCGTCGGCTGCCTCTCCTCGGCCAACGTGCCGGCGATCCCCGGGCTGTCGGACTTCACGGGCGCCTGGTACCACACCGGCGAATGGCCGCATGACGGCGTTGATTTCACCGGCAAGCGCGTGGGCCAGATCGGCACCGGCTCGACCGGCATCCAGGCGGCGCCGGTCATCGCGTCGCAGGCGGCGCATCTGACGGTGTTCCAGCGCACGCCCAACTACAGCATCCCCGCGCGCAACGGCCCGATGGACCCCGAGTTCGACCGCGCGATCAAGGCGAACTATGCCGAGGTGCGGCGCAAGACCCGGCATTCGGTCAACGGCCACCCGTTCGACATCTCCCCCGTCCGCGCCCTCGACGTGCCGGAGGACGAGCGTCTCGCCTTGTACGAGCGCGCGTGGGAGGTCGGCGGCCTGCAGTTCCGCGCGGTGTTCCACGACCTGCTGACCAATCGCGCGGCCAACGACACCGCATCGGACTTCATCCGCGCGAAGATACGCGCCATCGTCCGCGACCCGGCGGTGGCCGAGACGCTGATGCCCTATGACCACCCGTTCGCGACCAAGCGGCCGCCGATCGACACCGAGTATTTCGAGACGTTCAACCGCGACAACGTCTCGCTTGTCGATCTGCGCCGCACGCCGATCGAGCGCATCACCCCGGCCGGCATCCTGACCACCGAGCGGGAATACAAGCTCGACATCATCGTCTTCGCGACCGGCTTCGACGCGATGACCGGGCCGCTGCTGCGCATCGACATACGCGGCGAGCACGGCACCGCGCTGCGCGACGCCTGGGCGGACGGGCCGCAGACCTATCTCGGCCTGCAGGTCGCGGGCTTCCCCAACCTGTTCACCATCACCGGGCCAGGCAGCCCGTCGGTGCTGAGCAACATGCCGATCGCGATCGAGCAGCACGTGGACTGGATCATCGACTGCATCCAGCACATGCGCGCCAAGGGCCTCGCCCGCGTCGAGGCGACGGAGGAGGCGCAGGCGCGCTGGGTCGCGCACGTGAACGAGGCGGCGCACGCCACGCTGCTGCCGCAGGCGGCGAGCAGTTGGTATCTGGGCGCCAACGTGCCGGGCAAGCCGCGCGTGTTCATGCCCTATGCCGGGGGCGCCGGACGCTATCGGAAGATCTGCGAGACCGTCGCGGCCAACGGCTACGAAGGCTTCCGCTTCCGCGCCGGATAGCGCGGGAGGTCGGGGCGGCCGGCCGCGCCTAGCCGGCCGCGTCCGCCTCGGCGGGCGTCTTGCCGCCCGCGCCGCGGGCGTCGTCGCGCAGCCGCGCCAGGACCTTGCAGGAGTCGATCGCATGGCCCTGCGCCAGTTGCCCGGCGGCGGCGGCATCGCCGCTCACCACCGCCTGCAGGATCTCGTCATGCTCGTCCCAGAACGGCCCGAGCTTGGTGGGACGTTCCGCCAGCAGCATGATGGAGCGGCGGACATGGTGCCAGTTCATCCGCGCCGCCTGTTCGATCAGCCGGTTGCCGGACAGCTGGTAGATGAAGCCGTGGAACGCATAGTCCGCCGTCGCCATGGCGCCGAGATCGCCGTCGGCGACCGCGGCGCGGCCGGTGCGGATGATCTGCTCGCCCCGCGCGCGGTCGGCCCGCGTCGCGTTCCTGGCCGCGGCGATCGCGGCGGCGCGGTCGAGGGCGGCGCGGAACTCGTACAGCTCGCGCGCGAACTCCGTGTCGATCGGCGCCACCACCAGCCCGCGCCGCCCGGTCTCCGTCAGGAAGCCCTCGCGGCGCAGCTGCTGCAGCGCCAGATGCACGGGCTGGCGCGACACGCCGAGCCGCTGCGCGAGGTCGTCCTGAATCACCCGCGTGTCGGGCGGCATCAGCCCGTCGCAGATGGCCTCGCGGATCGTCTCATAGACGGCCTGTCCGATCTGCGGTCCGGGGGTGATCTGATGCATGAGCGGTCCGATGGTTTGGGCGGCATCCGGCGACGACGGCGCCGCAGCCTCGATATGGTTTTCTACCGGATGTCACCAACCCGCGCCACGCACAAGCCGCCGGGGCTATAGCAGGGCCCATGGACCCGATCGCGCTTTATATCCACTGGCCCTTCTGTCTCGCGAAATGCCCGTATTGCGACTTCAACAGCCATGTCCGCGACGCGATCCCGCAGGCCCGCTTCGCCCGGGCGCTTCGGCGAGAGCTGGCCTGGGAAGCGGCCCGGATCGGACGGCGGCGGCTCACCTCGATCTTCTTCGGCGGCGGCACGCCGAGCCTGATGGCGCCCGAGACCGTCGCCGCGCTGATCGACGACGCGACGACCCTGTTCGCCGCCGATCCGGCGATGGAGGTCACGCTGGAGGCCAACCCGACCAGCGTCGAGCGCGGCCGCTTCGCCGCCTATCGCGCGGCGGGGGTGAACCGCGTCTCCATCGGGGTGCAGAGCCTGGATGACGCCGACCTGCGCCGCCTCGGCCGGCAGCACGACGCGGCGGCGGCGATCGCGGCGCTGGAGGCGGGGCGGGCGATCTTCCCCCGCCTGTCGTTCGATCTGATCTATGCCCGGCCCGGCCAGACGCCGTCGGCCTGGGCCGCGGAACTCGACCGGGCGCTCGCGCTCGCGGCCGACCACCTGTCGCTCTATCAGCTCACCATCGAGCCTGGCACGGCGTTCGAGGCGGAGGCGCGCGGCGGCCGCCTCGTGCTGCCGGCGGGCGACGCGGCGGCGGCGCTCTACACCGCCACCGGCGAGGCGGCGGCCCGTCACGGCCTCGCCGCCTACGAGGTGTCGAACTATGCCCGCCCGGGGTCGGAGAGCCGGCACAACCTGACCTACTGGCGCTATGGCGACTATCTCGGCATCGGGCCGGGCGCGCATGGGCGGATGCGACGGGACGACGGCGCGATCCACGCCGTGCGCCGCCACCGCGCGCCCGAACCCTGGGCGACGCTGGTGGAGACGCAGGGCCACGGCACGCGCGAGGATGCACCGCTGCCGCCCGATGACGCCGCGCGGGAGGCGCTGCTGATGGGCCTGCGCCTCGCGGAGGGGATCGACACGGCGGCCTTCGCCGCCCGCACCGGAGTCGCCTTCGCCGACGCGACCGACCCCGCGATGCTGCGCGCCGCCGCCGAGGAAGGCTATCTCGACTGCGATCCGGCCGCCGGACGGGTCCGCGCGACGGACGAGGGGCGGCTGCGTCTCGACGCGCTGCTCGCCGCCATCGCGCGCTGAGCCGCCAACGGCCCGCCCCTCGCGCGGCCGAGCCGTCAGTCCAGGACGAAGTCGAACGCATCTCCCCGCCGCACCACCCGCCCGCTGGACGGCTGCGGGAAATGCGCGGTGCAGAACACGGTCGGCGTGTCGCAATAGGTGCCGAACAGCGCCCGGCGCGTCCGGCCGGCCATCGCCGAATCATAGTCCGACATCATGCCGAGGTCGGGCATCCGCGCCTGCAGCGGCGAGTGGACCATGTCGCCGGTGATGATCGCGTCGGCATGGCCGCGTCCGACCTTCACCGAATAATGGTCGATCGTATGGCCCGGCGTCGGGATCAGCGCGACGAGGTCATCGAGCGCGTGATCGCTCCGCACAATCTCCGCCTGCCCGGCCGCGACGACCGGCAGGACGGAGTCCGTCACCGATGGGCAGGACTCCGGGTCCTGCGCCTGCCGCTCGGTCCAGAACGCCAGTTCACGCTCGGCGAACAGATAGCGGGCGCGCGGAAAGGTCGGGACCCATCGCCCGTCGCGCAGCCGCGTGTTCCAGCCGGTGTGATCGGTGTGCAGATGCGTGCACATCACGTAGTCGATATCGTCGACGGAAAAGCCGGCGGCGGCGAGGTTCGCCTCGTACTGGGGGCTGTCGAGCATGTGCCAGAACGGGCGCGACGGCCGCGGCTTGTGGTTGCCGACGCAGGTGTCGACCAGGATCGTGTGGTGCGGCGTGCGCAGGATGTAGCTCTGCACGCACAGCACCAGCCGATCGCGCGCGTCGATGAAGCGCGGCTGCAGCCAGTCGCGGTTGGCGTCGAGCACCTCCGGGCTCAGCGTCGGGAAGAAACTGAGCACGTCGAAGATCGGCGCCTCCTGCTCGACGATGCGGTGAACCTCGATGTCGCCAAAATGCAGCGTTGCCGCCATGCGCCCCTCCCGTGACCGTATAGTCCCGCCGGCACCCTACGGCGCCCGTCCCCGCACGGCCACCGCGCGCCCGCCGCCCTAGTTCTCGGCCAGTTCCAGCGCGCGGGCGTAGACGACGCGGCGCGGCAGGCCGGTCGCCGCCGCGACGAGGGCGGCGGCGTCG
>NZ_BANB01000802.1 GCF_000964365.1 Acidisphaera rubrifaciens HS-AP3
GCCCGCCGCGCCGCCGCCGCCGCCCTCGCGGGGCCCGACCCGCTCGGCTACACCGAGGCGTTCGGCAGGGCCGGACTGCGTGCGCGCATCGCGGCCCACTATGCGGACTGGTACGGCATCAGCCTCCCGCCGGCGCGCATCGCCGTCACCACCGGCGCTTCGGGCGCGTTCCCCCTCGCCTTTCTGGCGGCTTTCGACCCCGGCGACCGCGTGGCCCTCGCCGCGCCGTTCTATCCCCCTTACGTGAACATACTGACGGCGCTCGGCATCACGCCGGTGGTGATCGAAGCCGGGCCGGAGACGCGCTTTCAGCCGAGCCTCGCGGCACTGGCCGCCCTCGATCCGCCGCCCGACGGCCTGATCGTCGCCAGCCCGTGCAATCCCGCCGGGACCATGCTGCATCCTGACGAACTGGCGGCCATCGGGGCCTGGTGCGTCGCCCACGGCGTGCGGCTGGTCAGCGATGAGATCTACCATGGACTGACCTACGGCCAGGCCGCCGCGACCGCGGCGGGCATTCCGGGCGCGATCGTGGTCAACAGCTTTTCCAAATACTTCTCGATGACCGGCTGGCGCATCGGCTGGATGGTGCTGCCCGAGGACCTGCTGCGCCCCGCGGAATGCCTGGCGCAAAACTTCTTCATCAGCGCCCCGCATATCAGCCAGATCGCGGCCGAAGCCGCCTTTGACTGTCATGACGAGCTGCAGGCCAACGTCGCCCGCTATCGCCGGTCGCGCGATCACCTGCTTGCGGCCCTGCCGGCCGCCGGCTTCCCGCATCTCGGCCCCGCCGAGGGCGCTTTCTATCTGTACGCCGACGTGTCGGGCCGTACCAGCGACAGCCTCGATTTCTGCGCCCGCATGCTGGCCGAATGCGGCATCGCGGCGAGTGCCGGCGTGGATTTCGACCGCGCGCGCGGCCATCGCTACGTGCGTTTCAGCTACTGCGGCCCCGAGGCCGACATGATCGAGGCCGCCGCCCGCCTGCAAGGCTGGACGTAGCGCGCGCCGAGCCCATGCCCTCACGTCCACGCGCGGGGCATCGCCTTGCCTGTGGGTGGAAGGGTACGCCTGCGGCTATTCCTTCGCCTCAAGCCCTTGCTGCCGGTGCCAGTCGGCGATGCTTTGCGCAGGATATTCGTCGAAACACACATCGCCAGGCCGCGCGTCCAGCCGGACCCAGGCCGGCCGGTAGGCGAGCATGATGTGCGTCACCGAAGGCGGCTGCGGCAGCGGCGTGTCGATCGCGCTCGCCAGCGGATGGATCAGGTCCGGCCACTCCCGGCTGAACAGCCACAGCGCGGTGCCGCAGACGCGGCAGAACGTCCGCTCCGCCGTGCTGATGTCGTCGCGGCCGTCGGGCCCCCGCATGTGGGCGTGATAGACCGCGACCTGCGCCCCGCCCTCGACCGTGAGCGTGCGCGCGTCGCCCGCGATGTTGATCGCATATCCGCCGCCGCCGGAGGTCTTGCGGCAGATGCCGCAATAGCATCGCTGATACGGGACCGGATGGGCCGAGCGGAGCGAGAACCGCACCGCGCCGCACTGACAGGAGCCGTCTAGTCGCATCCCGGGAACCTCCTCGGCCGCCGCCGGTGCGGCCGGCGGGATCGTTGCGGGTCAGTCATCCACGACGCCCGGTCGGCGGCCGCGCTTGATCGCGCCGCGCCGGCCCTTCTCCTCCATCCGCCGCTCGCGCGCGCCACGGCTCGGCCGCGTCGGGCGCCGC
>NZ_BANB01000801.1 GCF_000964365.1 Acidisphaera rubrifaciens HS-AP3
GGCGCGCTGACGCAAGGCGCGCTGACGCAAGGCGGGCTGGGCCGGCGCCGCCGCTTGCGGCCGGGCCGCATCACTCTTTATGGTTGTTTAAGATTTCGTTCGTGCAACCCATGGGTGAGGCGCGCCGTTGCGCTGGCGTCTGCCGTTCCGTTCCGGCGCGTCCCGTCCGCCCGGCCTGGCCGAGGCGGCGCAGCGGCCGCTGACGCCGTCGCCGGCCCCGGCCGGATATTACCGCCCGCGCCTGCCGCCCGGCCCCGCCGCGGACGACGCACCGGACAACGCGGCGCCGTTCCCGTCCACCGGGCCGCACGGGCACCGGGGGCGGATGCGCGACAAGCTGCTGACGCGCGGGGCCGACGCGCTCGCGGATTACGAATTACTGGAGATGCTGCTGTTCTTCGCCCAGCCCAAGGGCGACACCAAGCCGCTGGCCAAGCGGCTGATCAACCGCTTCGGCAGCTATGGCGGCGTGCTGGCGGCGTCGAACGAGGCGCTGCTGGAGTGCCAGGGCGTGGGCCCGCACACCGCCGCCGCGATCCGGCTGGCGCAGGCGAGCGCGCTGCGGCTGGTGCAGGCGGAGGCCCGCGCGCTGCCGGTGCTCAACAACATGGAACGGCTGATGGCCTATCTGGGGGCCGCCTTGTCGCGCGAGCCGGTGGAGCAGTCGCGCGTCCTGTTCCTCGACCCGCGCAACCGGCTGCTGGCCGACGAGCTGACCGCGCGCGGCACGGTGAATCACACGCCGCTCTATCCGCGCGAGGTGGTCCGCCGCGCGCTGGAGGTGCATGCGACCGCGATCATCCTGGTCCACAACCACCCGAGCGGCGACCCGACCCCGTCGCGCGAGGACATCGCGACGACGCTGGAGGTGCGCGACGCGGCGGAGCTGCTGGGCATCGTGCTGCACGACCACATCATCGTGGGCAACGGGCGATGGACGAGCCTGCGGGAGGAGGGGGTGATCTGAGGGGGCGCCGCCTGTCCGCACCCCGCCCTATGCGCCACGTTCCAGGAATTGCCGCACCCGCGCCGCGTCGGCCTCGCTCGCCGGGTTGTAGACCACCATCGTCAGGTCGGGCCGGCCGTCCACCTTGAACGCGGAGTATTCGAAAAGGGTCTCGCCGAGACCCGGCAACGGCCAGCGTTTCACGGTCTCGGTGAAGCCCAGCACCTCGTTCTCCGCCCAGAGCGCCGCGAATTGCGGGCTCGCGCGCGACAGCTCGTCGACCAGCGCCGCGACCCGTTCGGGCGCGCCGGCGCGCGCCGCATCGGCGCGGAACACGCCGACGATGAGCCGCGCGGTCGTCTGCCAGTCGGGCGGTGCGGCCCCCGTGGC
>NZ_BANB01000800.1 GCF_000964365.1 Acidisphaera rubrifaciens HS-AP3
GGCAGCCTCGCCGCGGCGTCGCTGTTCCTCGCCGCGGCGCTCGCGGCCCCGAAGCGGCGCCCGCGGCTCCCGACGGCACAGGCGGCACGCGCGGCGGGGTGATGCAGACCAGTCCAGCGCGGCTCTGCTCTGGACAGACAAGCGCCGCTGCTGAAACGGTGCTCCGCTGTATCGACAGGGGAGCGAGACGCGATGCCGGACGACCAGTCGGCCATCGGCGCGACGAGTGCCGCCATCGCGGCGCGGCTTGACCGGCTGCCGGCCACGCGCAGCGTCTGGGGGCTGATTGCCCTGCTGTCGCTCGGCGGCTATTTCGAGTTCTACGACCTGTTCATGACCGGCGGCGTGGCACCCGGCCTGGTGCGCGACGGCATCCTCACGCCCACCACGCCGGGCCTGTTCGGCACCGCCGGCATCGCGAGCTTCGTCGCCGCCTTTTTCGCCGGGCTGTTCGTCGGCACGCTCGCCTTCAGCATCGTCGCGGACCGGTTCGGGCGGCGGGTAATCTTCACCGTCTCGTTGCTGTGGTACACCGTCGCGAGCCTGGTGATGGCGACGCAGCACGACGCGTTCGGGCTGAACCTGTGGCGCTTCATCACCGGCGTCGGCCTCGGCGTCGAGCTGGTGACGATCGACACCTACCTCGCGGAGCTGGCGCCGCGGGCGATCCGGGGCCGGGCCTTCGCCGCCAACCAGGTGATCCAGTTCTGCGCGGTGCCCACCGTCGCCTTCCTCTCCTGGCTGCTGGTGCCGCGCGCGCCGTTCGGCATCAGCGGCTGGCGCTGGGTGGTGGCGGCGGGCGCGGTGGGCGCGGTCGCCGTGTGGTTCATCCGCCGCGCGGTGCCGGAAAGCCCGCGCTGGCTCGCGCAGCACGGCCGCGCGGACGAGGCCGAGGCAATCGTCGCGGCGCTGGAGCGACGGGTCGCCGCCGAATACGGCGCGCCCCTGCCCGTTCCGCTTGCGTTGCCGCCGGAGCCCGCGCGCGGCAGCCTGATCGAGGCGTTCCGCCCGCCCTATGCCACCCGCACCTTTATGCTGGTGGTGTTCAACGTCTTCCAGACCGTTGGATTTTATGGATTTTCAAACTGGGTGCCGCAGCTGCTGATCAGTCAGGGCATCGGGGTGACGCATAGCCTGCTGTACACCTTCGTCATCGCGCTGGCCGCCCCGGTCGGGCCGTTGCTGGCGATGCTGCTGGCGGACCGGGTGGAGCGGAAATGGCTGATCGTCGGCGCCGCCGGGGCGGTCGCGGCGTTCGGACTGGCCTTCGCCCAGACGCGGGCGGCGGTGCCGCTGATCGCCCTCGGCGTCTGCGTGACGCTCGCCGCCAACACGATGTCGTTCAGCTTCCACGCCTATCAGACGGAGCTGTATCCGACGCGCATCCGGGCGGTCGCAGTGGGGTTCGTCTATTCATGGAGCCGGTTGTCCGTCGTGTTCAGCGCCTTTGCCATCGCCGCCTTCCTGCGCGGCTTCGGCACGCCGGGCGTATTCGCCTTCATCGCCGGCAGCATGGCGGTGGTGATGGTCACGATCGGCGCGCTCGGGCCGCGGGTGAACGACCGGGCGCTGGAGACGATCTCGCACTGACACGCAAAACCCCCCGCCATCGCCGGGCGGGGTGTCATGTCGTCCGGCGGTGCCGCCGGGATCAGGCTGCGATGGCGAGGTCCGCGGCCGGATAGGCCGGGAGCGGCGTGACGGTGAGCGTGAGCGTCGCGGGGCCGGCGACCGGCGGCAGGGCGAGTTCGCCGCGGCCATCCGTCCACCGGGCGAGACGGCTTGCGCCGCGTTCCACCGCGTGCCAGCCGGCGCGCGCCGCCGGGCCGTCCATGG
>NZ_BANB01000799.1 GCF_000964365.1 Acidisphaera rubrifaciens HS-AP3
GTCGCGGCGCTGCCCGCGCGCCGCGCCCGCGCCGCCGACATGCCGACCATCCGCATCGGCGTGCTCAATGACATGTCCGGCCCCTATCGCGACACCGGCGGCCCGGTCTCCGTCATGTGCGCGCGCCTCGCGGTCGAGGAGTTCAAGGCGCAGGGCTTCAAGGTCGAGGTGCTGTCCGGCGACCATCAGAACAAGCCCGATGTCGGCGCGTCGATCGCGCGGCAGTGGATCGACCGCGACGGCGTGGACATGATCGTCGACGTGCCGACCTCGTCGGTGGCGCTCGCGGTCGCGGCGGTGGTAGCCGAGAAGAACAAGGCCTATGTCAACAGCGGCGCCGGCACCACGGACCTGACCGGCAAGCAGTGCAATCCCAACACGGTGCACTGGACCTACGATACCTACATGCTGGCCCGCTCGACCGGCGGTGCCACGGTGAAGGCGGGCGGCGACACCTGGTATTTCATCACCGCCAACTACGTCTTCGGCCAGCAGC
>NZ_BANB01000798.1 GCF_000964365.1 Acidisphaera rubrifaciens HS-AP3
GCGGCTTCGGCGGGGCGGGCGTGGCCGGGACATGCGCCGGGGGCGTGACACGCCGCCCCTTTGCCGCCTGCGTCGCCGCGGCGGACGCGCGGGCGCCCGGATCGTCCAGCACCCAATCCACCGTCGCCGGCATCATCGGCGCGTCGTGCAGCCGTCGGCCGATGGCGAACGGACCGATCACCAGCAACAACAGCACCGCGAGATGGCCGACGCCGGAGACGGCGAGCGGCGCGCGATAGATCCGGTCGGCGAGCCCGTGCGCGGGCAGACCGCTGGCCGGGGCGCGCATCCGCGCGTCGCTCCGGGCCGGCATGACCGGATCAAAGGACCAGGACGCCGTGATGTTTCGCCTTGCCCTCGGGTTCGACATGGATGGTGATCACCAGGCCCTGCATGTCCGCTTTCAGCGCCGCCTCCACGCGGTCGCAGATGAGGTGGGCATCGGCGACGCTCATGGCACCGGGCACGACGAGATGGAACTCCAGGAACGTCAGCCGTCCGGCGCTGCGCATGCGCAGGTCATGCGCCTCGATCGCTCCGGCGGCGGTCTCGGACACTAGGTGGCGTATCCGTCCCACCACGTCGTCGGCCGGGGCCGCGTCCATCAGCCCGCCGATGCTGGAGGCCAGCACCCGCAGCCCGGACCACAGCACATAGATCGCCGCCAGCGCCGCGGTCGCGGGATCGAACTCATGCCGCCCGGTCACGACCGTAAGGCCCACGCCGGCCAGGATCGCGACCGAGGTGACGACGTCGGACACCAGATGCCGCCCGTCCGCCCGCAGCGCCGCCGACCGCAGGCGCCGCCCGCGTCCCAGCAGCACCCACGCCCACAAGGCGTTGAACACCGTGGCGGCGAGGTTGAGCGCGACGCCCAGCCGCGGCTGTGCCAGCGGCGCCGGCATGCGCAGCGCCTCCCATGCATGCTCCAGGATCGACAGCGCCGCCACGATGATCAGCGCGCCCTCGATCACCGCCGCGAAGAACTCGGCCTTGTCGTGGCCATACGGATGGTTGGCGTCGGCCGGCCGTTCGGCGAAGCGGATCGCCAGCAGCGCCAGCGCCGATCCCGCGACGTTGACGGTGGATTCCAGCGCGTCCGAATACAGCGCGACGCTGCCCGTCACCCACCAGGCGGCGGTCTTGAGGCCGAGCACCAGCGCCCCGAGCCCGATGCTCGCCGTCGCGATCCTACTGGCCGCTGTCACCCGCCCCCCCGTGTGCCAACGCCGTGCCTCCTGTCGTCCCGGCGGGGCCTGTAGCAGCCCGGCGCCGGCCCGTCAGCCGCCGCCCGCGCACACCACCCGCTC
>NZ_BANB01000797.1 GCF_000964365.1 Acidisphaera rubrifaciens HS-AP3
CATGGGCGTTGGCGGCGGCGATGCCGGCGGCGGCGTCCTCCGCCGCGCGGCGCAGCGCGTCCAGCCGGCGTGCCACCGCGTCGTCGGGGCGGGGCGGCAGGGCAGGGGTCGGGCCGGTCGGCGAGGCGATCAGGTCGAGATGGTCGGTGCCGCGCCGTTCCAGCGCCGCCAGGACGGCGGCGTTATCCAGCGGCGCGTCGTGGTCGCCCTCCGCGTCCGCGAGGGCGTAGCCCTGGGCGCGCAGCCAGTCGAGATAGGCGTAGCCGTCGATGCCGGCGATGCCCGGCATGATGCCGGGACAGAACTCCGTGATGATGACCGGCCGATGCCGCGCCAGCAGCCGGGTGCAGCCACGCAGGGCGGCAGGCTCCGCCCCGTCGACGTCGATCTTGACGAGGGCGATGCGTGGCGCCGCGGGGATCAGGTCGTCGAGCGGCAGCGCTGGCACGGTGCGCGAGGCGAGCAGCGCCGCCGCCTCGTCCGCAAGCGGGCTGGTCGTGCCGGTCGAGTACATGGTGTGCAGCGCCAGCAGACCCGGCGCGGCGCCGGCCGCGATCTGCAGGACCGTCAGGTTGTCGAAGCCGTTGACCAGCCGGCTCGCCGCCAGAAGGCGTGCGTTGTCGGCGTTGGCCTCGACCGCATAGATCTGTCCCGCCGGCCCCACGAGACGCGCCGCGAGCAGGGCGAAGTAGCCGACATTTGCGCCGATATCGAGAAACCCGTCGCCGGGGCCGAGCAGGCGGCGCAGCAGCGCCTCGACATGCGGCTCATAGCCGCCCTTGGCGATCAGCGCGCCGTTATGCGGATCGTCGGGCGAGGCATAGATCGCGAACTCGGGCCGGCGATGCAGGATGGGGGCGCCCGCCGCCGCCACGCGCCGGGGCCGGCGCGCGTATTCGAGGCTGTTCATATAGGCGGCCACCACGTCGTCGAGGCGGCTGCCCGCCTGCGCCGCATGGCCGACCCATTCCTCGGCGTCCGGATGCCGGCCGAGCAGGAGGCGGAAGCAGTGGAAGATATCTGCGAGCGTGGCCGTGCCGTCATAGGGGCGCAGCCACGCCTCCTCGACGCCGGCGGTCGGGTCGGTCAGCCTGTCGTCGGCCAAAGCGCGCGCCTCCCCCTACTGCCCGTCTGGCCGACCCCTCGGGTAAGGGGCGCGCCGAGGGCCCGCCCCGATCTAGCGGCCAA
>NZ_BANB01000796.1 GCF_000964365.1 Acidisphaera rubrifaciens HS-AP3
CGGCGGCCGAACCGGCAGCCGACACGCCGGCACCCCCGACCCCACGGGCCACGCCCAAGCCGGCCGAGGACGCAGCCGCGCCCACGGCGGCGGAACCGGCGGCCGGACAGACGATCCGTGTCGCGGTCGAGGTGCTGGAGGATCTGATGACGATGGTCAGCGAACTGGTGCTGACCCGCAACCAGCTCCTGCAGCTCGCCCGCACGCAGGAGGAGGCGCTCGGCGCGCTCACCGGCCCGCTGCAGCGCCTGTCGCTGATCACCTCCGACCTGCAGGAAGGGGTGATGAAGACCCGCATGCAGCCGATCGGCAACGCATGGAACAAGCTGCCCCGCCTCGTGCGCGATCTGTCGCATGAACTCGGCAAGCGCATCGAGCTGACGATGCTCGGCGCGGATACCGAACTCGACCGGCAGGTGCTCGAACTGATCAAGGACCCGCTGACGCACATGGTGCGCAACAGCGCCGATCACGGGCTGGAATCGACGGCCGCGCGGCGCGAGGCCGGCAAGCCGGAGACGGGCCGCATCACGCTCAATGCCTATCACGAGGGCGGTCACATCATCATCGAGGTGGCCGATGATGGGCGCGGCCTGCCGGTCGACCGTATCCGCGCGAAGGCGCTCTCCGCCGGTCTCGCGACCGAGGCCGAGCTTGCGGCCCTCTCGGACGCGGAGATTCAGCGCTTCATCTTCCGCGCCGGCTTCTCCACCGCGCAGCAGGTCACCGCCGTCTCCGGCCGCGGCGTCGGCATGGATGTCGTCAAGACCAACATCGAACGCATCGGCGGGACGATCGACCTGCGCAGCACGCCGGGCGCGGGCACCGTCTTCACGATCAAGATTCCGCTGACGCTCGCCATCGTCTCCGCCCTGATCGTCGAGGCGGCGGGCGAACGCTTCGCCATCCCGCAGATCAGCGTGATCGAGCTGGTGCGCGCAGGCGGCGAGCCGGCGGCGGGCGCGGACCGCGCCGCCCTCGGCAACGCCGACGCACGCGCCGGCGAGGCGTCCCGGACCAGCATCGAACGGATCGACGACACCCCCGTCCTGCGCCTGCGCGACCGGCTTCTGCCCCTCGTGCCGCTCGACCGGCTGCTCGGCCTGCCGGAACGCGGCGCCGACGTGAGCGGCGCCACGATCGTGGTGACGCAGGTGGGCGGCCACATGCTCGGGCTCATCGTCGACCGGGTGTTCGATACCGAAGAAATCGTCGTCAAGCCGGTGGCGCCGATCCTGCGGCACATCTCGATGTTCAGCGGCAACACCATCCTGGGCGACGGGTCGGTCATCATGATCCTGGACCCGAACGGCATCGCCCGCGCGAGCGGCGTCGGCGCGGCCTCGGCCACGCGACCCGGCGTCGCCGCCACGACCGCCGCGACGGCGACGCAGCGACAGGACCGCACGGCGCTGCTGCTGTTCCGTGCCGGCAGCGCACAGCCGATGGCCGTCCCCCTCAGCCTCGTCGCGCGGCTCGAGGATATTCCACGCGCCCGCATCGAGCTGTCCTGCGGCATGCCGGTGACGCAGTATCGCGGCCGGCTGATGCCGCTCATCGCCATCGCCCCGCCCGCCGAGGAGACACCGACGCAGCCGGTGCTGGTGTTCGCCGAGGGCGATCAGTGCGTGGGGCTGATGGTGGATGCCATCCTGGACGTGATCGAGGATCGGCTGTCGATCGCCCTCGGCGCAGCCCGGCCGGGCGTGCTCGGCACCGCGGTGGTGGGCCGCCGCGCGACCGACGTGCTCGACACCGCCTACTGGCTACAGCAGGCCGGCGGCGACTGGTTCCGCAACCGCCCCGATGCAACGGCGGGCGCGCGCGTGCTGATCGTCGAGGACAGCGCTTTCTTCCGCAGCCTGCTGACGCCGGCGCTGACGGCCGCGGGCTATGCCGTGGTGAGCGTGGCCGACGCGCAGGAGGCGCTGCGCCTGCGCGAGGCGGGCGAGGCGTTCGCCGCCATCGTCTCCGACATCGCCATGCCGGGGATGGACGGGCTCGACTTCGCCCGCAGCGTCCGCGCCGGCGGCGCCTGGGCGACGCTGCCGCTGATCGCGCTGTCGGCCCGTGCCGAGGCCGAGGACGTGGCGGCCGGACGCGAGGCCGGCTTCACCGACTACGTCGCCAAATACGACCGCGATCAGCTCCTCGCCTCGCTGCGCCAGTGCCTCGCGAGCGCGGCACTCGTCAGCGTCTGATCCAGCGTCTGATCGGAGGGAGCCGATGCCGCTCGACACCGCCACCCGCACGCCGCAGGCCAACACTTCGCTGCCGCCCGACGCCGTCGAGGGCGACGGCGGACAGGTGTTCGTGACGCTGACGCTCGCCGATCAGCTGTGCGGCATACCCGTCCTCGGCGTGCGCGACGTGCTGGCCGAACAGACGATCACGCGCATCCCGCTCGCCCCGCCCGAGATCGCGGGCAGCCTCAATCTGCGCGGGCGGATCGTCACCGCGATCGACCTGCGCCGCCGGCTGCGCCTGCCGCCCGCGCCGGCCGGCGCACGTCGCATGTCGGTCGTCGCCGAGCAGGCGGGCGAGCTGTACGCCCTGCTCGTCGATCAGGTGGCGGAGGTGATGCGCCTCGACCCCGCGCAGTTCGAACGCAATCCCCCCACCCTCGCCTCCGCCTGGGCCGAGTACAGCCAGGGCATCTACCGGCTGGAGACCCGCCTGCTCGTCGTGCTCGACACCGCCCGCCTGCTCGCGATCGGCGCCGCCGCATGACCGGCGCCCCCCGCACCTGTCTCGTCGTCGACGACAGCCGCGTGGTGCGCACCATCGCGCGCCGCATCCTGGAAGCGCAGGGTTTCGCCGTTACGGAAGCCGCCGACGGGCAACAGGCGCTGGACGCCTGCCGCGCCCGCCTGCCCGACTGCGTGCTGCTCGACTGGAACATGCCGGTGATGACCGGCATCGAGTTCCTCAAGCGTTTGCGCGCCGAATTCGGCGAACGCCCGCCCGTCGTGTTCTGCACCACCGAAAACGACTTCGACTTCATCGAACAGGCGCTTGCCCAAGGCGCGCAGGAATACATCATGAAGCCGTTCGATGCGGCGCTGCTGGTCGACAAGTTCACGCAGGCTGGCCTGCTGTGACCCTTGCCGCCGCGCCGCCGCGTCCCCCGCCGCACGCCGCCGCCGAGTCCCCGGTCCGGGTCCTGATCTGCGACGACAGCGCGGTCATCCGCGCAGCCCTCGCCCGCATGCTGGAGGGCGATCCCCGCATCTCGGTGGTGGGCCGCGTGGGCGACGGACGACAGGCGGTCGAGGCGGTGGCGCGGGAACGGCCGGACGTCGTGGTGCTCGACATCGAAATGCCGGTGCTCGACGGTCTGGGCGCGCTGCCGTTGATCCTGCGCGCCGATCCGTCGGTCCGCGTCGTCATGGCCTCGACCCTGACGCCGCGCGGCGCGGATGTCGCGCTGCATGCCCTGCGGCTGGGCGCCTCCGACTATCTGCATAAGCCCTCGGCCGCCGCGATCGGGGCGGCGGCCTTCCGCGACGAGCTGATCGCCAAGGTCACGGGCCTAGCGCGCCTGCGCCGCGGGGGGGCGCGGCCGGTCCCG
>NZ_BANB01000795.1 GCF_000964365.1 Acidisphaera rubrifaciens HS-AP3
AACCGCTCGCGGGGCCACTCGCCTGCATACGCATCACCCGTGACGCGCGTAATCCCGTACGAGTCCAGCAGCGCCGCGAACTCTTCTACGACGGCGTCAGGGCTAAACGGCGGCCGAACCTCGCGCACCGCGTCCAGCACCGCCGTCCCGTCATCGCCGAGATGCGCGACCGCGAGCGTCATCGAGTCCGCCGAACCGCCGGACGG
>NZ_BANB01000794.1 GCF_000964365.1 Acidisphaera rubrifaciens HS-AP3
ACGCAGGCATGGGCCCGCGGCCTGCTGCCCGGCGGCACCGGGTCGGGGCGCGGCCTCGCGCTGCTGGCGGTCGGCGCCGTGGCGCTGTGGCTCGCCACCGGCTTCTACCGCGTGCAGCCGGACGAACAGGGCGTGGTGCTGCGCTTCGGCGCCTATAGCCGCACCACGCTGCCCGGCCTGAACTATCACTTTCCCTGGCCGATCGAGACGGTGGAGCGTCCGGTCGTGACGCGCATCAACCGGATCGAGATCGGCTACCGCACCGGCGGCCTCGGCGGCACCGACGACGTGCAGGAAGAGAGCCTGATGCTGACCGGCGACGAGAACATCGTCGATATCGGGCTCGCGGTGCTGTGGCGCATACGCGATCCGGTCGCGTGGCTGTTCAACGTGCGTGAGCCGAACAACGATCCCTCGGCGATCATCAAGGCCGTGGCCGAGAGCGCGATCCGCGAGGTGATGGGCCGCACGCCGATCCAGCCGGCGCTGACGGGCGCCCGGGCGCAGATCGAATCCGACGTGCGGGCCGAGACGCAGACGGTGCTGGACGCGTACGGCGCCGGCGTGGAGATCACGCAGGTGCTGTTGCAGAAGGTCGATCCGCCCGCCGCCGTGATCGACAGCTTCCGCGACGTGCAGCGCGCGAACACCGACGCCGACACCGCGCGCAACGAGGCCGAGGCGTACCGCAACGACATCGTCCCCCGCGCGACGGGCGACGCGGCGCGCCTGCGCGCCGAGGCCGACGCCGCGCGCCAGGCGGCGATCGCGGAGGCGCGCGGCCAGACCCAGCGCTTCCTGCAGGTCTACGCGGCCTATAAGGCGGCGCCCGACATCACCATGCGACGCATGTATATCGAGACGATGGAGGCGGTGCTGAGCCATACGCCGAGCGTCGTGCTCGACCCGAAGGTCAGGGGCGTGCTGCCCTACCTGTCGCTCGACGGCGCCGCGGCACCGGGAGCGAAGCAATGAACGGCGTCTTCTCGCGCCTCGGCGTCGCCGCGCTCGCGGCGGCCCTGGTCGGCGTCGTGGTGCTGTATTCGACGCTGTTCACCGTCACGCAGACCGAGGTCGCGCTGGTGACGCAGTTCGGCGCGCCGGTGCGGGTGATCGATACGCCCGGTCTGCATGCCAAGATCCCGTTCGTGCAGGACGTGATCCCGATCGACCGTCGCCTGCTGCCCTTCGCCATCCCGGGCGAGGAAGTCATCCTGAACGACCAGCGGCGGCTGGTGGTCGATGCCTTTGCCATGCTGCGGGTGGTCGATCCGCTCAAATATTACCAGTCGGTCGGCTCGGCCGAGGACGGCATACGCTCGCGCCTCGTCTCCACCGTGCAGTCGAGCCTGCGCCGCGTCCTCGGCAACCGGGCGCTGCTCGCGGTGCTGTCGTCCGAGCGCGGGCAGATCATGTCGGCGATCCGCGACCAGGTGAATGCCGAGATGGCCGGCTTCGGGGTGAAGATCGTCGATGTGCGTATCCGCCGCGCCGACCTGCCGGAGGAGAACAAGGAGGCGATCCTTTCCCGCATGAAGAGCGAGCGGGTGCGGATCGCCAACCAGGCCCGCGCCGAGGGTGCGGCCACGGCCGCGCGCATCCGGGCGGACGCCGAGCGCGAGCGCACGGTCCTGCTGGCCAACGCCCGCGCCGACGCCGACCGCCTGCGCGGCCAGGGCGAGGAGGCGGCGAGCCGCATCTATGCCGACGCCTATCGCCAGGATCCCGCCTTCTTCGCCGCGTGGCGCACCTGGCAGGCCTACCGTTCCGTCTTCGCCACGGGCGGGTCGCGGCTGGTGCTGACCCCGGACAACCAGTTCCTGCGCGACCTGCAGGGGCCGCCGCCGGCCGCGGCCGCGCCGCCCCC
>NZ_BANB01000793.1 GCF_000964365.1 Acidisphaera rubrifaciens HS-AP3
GGCGGCGCGGGACCGGCCCAGGGCGGGTGTTCAGGCGGCGGGCTCGACCGCCGGGCGGACCGGCGCGGGCGCGGGTTCGGCGCGCGGCGCGTCGGTGAGCATCTCGATGCGGCCGGTGATCTGGCCGCCGTCCTCGACCTGCAGGCGGCGGCAGCGCGCGGTGCCGAGCACCCGGCCGCTCGCCCGGACGATCAGGCTGCCGCGGGCGGTCAGCGTCCCGTCGATCGTCCCGGCGATCGTCGCGTCCTCGACCTCGACCTCGCCCTTGAAGACGCCGCCCTGGTTGATGGACAGCTCGGTCGCGTGGATCATGCTGGCTTCCACCGTGCCCTCGACCACCAGACGCTCGGCGTCCTGCACGGTCCCCTGCACGCTGATGCCGCGTCCGACGACGAGGGTGCGGCGCTCGGCCGTCTCCGGCATGGCCGGGCGGCCCATGCCGCCGGCCGGGCTCATGCCGGGCGCCATCCCCGGGGGCGGGGTGGTCGCGCGTGGCGCGGTGGGAATGGTGGTGGGGGTCGGGGCCTGCGGCGGCGTGGGCGGGGTGGTCGAGAAGGGTGAACGCGCCATCTTGCTTGTCTCCTGTGCGTGCGCTGCCGGCGGTGGCGCCGGGCGAAGGGCGGGATACCCGGCGGCCCGGGCGGGGATGTCCGCGTCGGGCCGTGCAGGTCCGGCAGGTCCGGTCGCTGCCGCCCGCGGCGTGGCGGTCAGCGGCGCGTCCGGACCTGGCCCGTCGTCGGGTCTGCGGCGTTTGAACATCTTTCCCCCCAAGGACAAGTCTGGGTTCCAGCGCGCCGGAGCGTGCGTGTGGCAGGCGGGCCGCCACGCGGGCCCGGCCGGCTTACACGCCCGGGCGCGCCCGAACAACCCGCAACCCCTTTGATTTGCGTCTTATCCACCGCTGTTACGCCCGGCCGGCCGGCGTCAGGGCGGCATCTAGGACGTGCACCATCGCCGCGATGCTGACCACCGGCACCAGAAGATTGATCAGCGGCACATAGGCCGCGACCGCCAGCACGAGGCCGTATCCCAGGATCGCGGCGCGGTTGCGCCGGTACACCGACTCGGCGGCGGCGCGGTCAAGACGGCGCAGCGCCACGGCCACGAACAGGCCCCGCCCGATCGCATAGGCGGTCACCAGCAGGCCGAGCACCGCGCCCACGCCGGGGATAAGAATCGCCAGCGCGAGTGCCGCGACGTTCAGCAGCAGGATGCGCAGCCCGACCACGACGCCGTCCCAGACCTGCACCGCGAGGCTCGCGCCGGCCGCCGGCGGGAGGCGCGGGTAGTGCCGTCGCTCGACCGCGCGGGCGATGCGTTCGATGAACAGGGTGCCGATCCCGGCCGCCAGCGGCACGAACAGCCAGAACGCGAGCAGCGCCGTGAGCACTCCCGATGCCAGTCCGGCGACCCAGGCGAGCCAGCCGTGCAGCCCGGCGAGGCCGTGAACGCCATAGGCGACGCCGACCCAGACCAGCGCGAAACAGGCGGCGGCGAGTGCCAGGCTGCGCCACAGGACCGCCTGCAGCGCGGGGTCGTCGAGCTGTTCCAGCGCCAGCAGAATCGGTCGCATCGTTCCCCCCCCCCGGCCGCCTTGCCGCATCGCGGCAGCTTTCGTTAGGCGACGCAGGCGCCGGATGCTAGGACCGCGCCGGCCGCCCGCTCGCGCGGGCGCACCCCCCTGTCACGCCGCGTGTCCCGTCCGCGGACCGCAAGGAGCTTATTGATGCCGGCGCGCTTCGACATTCTGGGTATCGGCAACGCCATCGTCGATGTCGTCGCCCGCACCGACGACGGGTTCCTCTCGCGCCACGACATGCACAAGGGCGCGATGCGGCTGATCGACGCCGCCCAGGCCGAGGCGCTGTATGCCGCCATGCCGCCGGGCGAGGAAAGCAGCGGCGGATCGGTCGCCAACACCTGTGCCATCGCGGCGGAACTCGGCGCCCGCGTCGCCTATCTCGGCAAGGTGGCCGAGGACCCGCTCGGCGCCGCCTTCAGCCGCGACATCGCGGCGAGCGGGGTGCATTTCCCGACCGCGAAGCTGCCGGCCGGCACGCTGCCGACGGCGCGCTGCCTGATCCTCGTCACGCCGGAGGGGCAGCGGACGATGAACACCTTCCTCGGCGCCTGCGTGACCTTCGGCGAGGCGGACGTGGATACCGCGCTGATCGCGCAGTCCGCCGTGACCTATCTGGAGGGCTATCTGTTCGATCCGCCGGCGGCGCAGGCGGCGTTCCGGCTGGCCGCCGCCACCGCCCATGCGGCGGGCCGTCAGGTCGCGCTGTCGCTGTCGGACGCCTTCTGCGTGGACCGGCACCGCGCCGCCTTCCGTGAACTCGTCGCCGGCCACGTCGATATTCTGCTCGCCAACGAGGCGGAGGTGACCAGCCTGTACGAGGTCAACTCGTTCGAGGAGGCGATGGCGGCGGCGCGCGGGGACGTGGGGCTGGCCGCCCTGACCCGCAGCGAGGCCGGCAGCGTCATCCTCCGCGGCGACGAGACGATCGCGGTGGCGGCGGAGCCGGCCCGGGTCGTCGACACGACGGGCGCGGGCGACGCCTATGCGGCCGGGTTCCTGTATGGCCTGACGCGCGACCTGCCGCTGGCGGAGTGCGGGCGCATCGCCAGCCTGTCGGCGGCGGAGGTGATCGCCCATATCGGCGCCCGGCGTCCCCGGGCGGCCGCATAGCAGCCTCAACCGACTGTGACAGCGGCGGCCAAAACATCCGCCGCCTGACGCGTTCATTCCGTGTCGGTCCGATCGCGGCGCGGCGCGCCCGATCACCATCGCGACCCCGGCGCCCGGCCAGCATGGCCGTGGCTGGCATGGGTGTCGCTCAACCCGGAGTGAACGCTATGCACAAGACGCTTCTGCTGTCCGCTGCTGCCCTGGCCATCACCGCCGGTGGCGCCATGGCGCAAAGTCAGCCCGACCAGTCGATCCGACCGGGGCATGTGCCGGGCGTCGGCGAGTCATTTCCGGCGTCCACGCACGCCAGCAACATCGACAGCGCCGATACCCGATCGGTGATCGCCCCGCGCCTGCCGACGCCGCCGGGCAGCATGGATGGCGGCGCGGCGCAGTATATCCAGGACGCGCAGCGGGCGCTGTCTTCCGGCAAGACCGGCATGGCGCAGGAGGCGCTGGAGCGCGCCGAGACCCGCTTGCTCGACCGCAGCGTGGCGGCGGGCATGACCGGCACGCCGACCGACAACCCGATGGTCGCCCATATCGAGGCGGCGCGGCAGGCGCTGGGTCACCATGACCTCGCCGAGGCGAGCCGCCATCTGGATCAGGCGCTGAACCAAAGCGCAGTCAATGGCATGCCGGTGGCCGACGCGGCGCCGATCCCGCCCGACACGATGGCGACCGATACGCTGACCGGGGTGCCGCAGGCCGCGCCGGGCGGCACCGCGCATGGCGCGGGGTCGGGCTATCCGATGACCACGACGCACTGACGACGGACCCGCGCCCGGGGCGTTGACCCCGGGCGGCAGGCCCGAACCGGTTGCCGAAAGGTCCGTCCCGCTGCACGCGGGGCGGGCCTGAGCGTATTTTCCTCGCACCCGGGCGCCGGCCGCCCTATGTGTGCGCCGCACCAGACAGCCAGGCGCCCGAGCCCCCATGGACATCCGCAACATCGCCATCATCGCCCATGTCGACCATGGGAAGACGACACTCGTGGACCAGCTGCTGCGCCAGTCCGGCGCGTTTCGCGAGCACCAGCAGGTCGCGGAGCGGGCGCTGGACCGCAACGACCTCGAGCGCGAGCGCGGGATCACCATCCTCGCCAAATGCACGAGCGTCGTGTGGCGCGACGTGCGCATCAACATCGTGGACACCCCTGGCCACGCCGATTTCGGCGGCGAGGTCGAGCGCATCCTGAACATGGTGGACGGCGCCATCGTGCTGGTCGATGCCGCCGAGGGCGTGCTGCCGCAGACCAAGTTCGTGGTCGGCAAGGCGCTGGCGCGCGGCCTGCGTCCGATCGTCGTGGTGAACAAGGTCGATCGCGGCGACGCGCGGCCTGACGAGGTGCATACCGAGGTGTTCGACCTGTTCGCCGCGCTGGGCGCGACGGACGAGCAGCTCGATTTCCCGATGCTGTATGCCTCCGGCCGGCAGGGCTGGGCCGATCTGGAGCTGAACGGGCCGCGCAAGGACCTGTCGGCCATGTTCGACCTGGTGCTGCGTCATGTCCACGCCCCGACGCTGGACAAGGACGCGCCCTTCGCGATGGTCGCGTCGATCCTGGACTACGACAACTTCCTCGGCCGGGTGCTCACCGGGCGGCTCGAACAGGGGCGCGCGCGGATCAACCAGCCGGTGCGCGTCTTCCGCGCCGACGGCAGCGTGGTCGAGACCGGCCGCCTGACCAAGCTCATGTCCTTCCGTGGCCTTGATCGCGTGACCGTCGACGAGGTGGAGGCGGGCGACATCATCGCCATTGCCGGCCTGACGGAAGCGACGATCCCGGACACGATCGGCGATCCGTCGCTGACCGGGCCGCTGCCGGCAACCCCGGTCGATCCGCCGACCCTGGCGATGACGTTCCGCATCAATGACGGGCCGCTGGCCGGGCGTGAGGGCAAGAAGGTCACCAGCCGGCAGATCCGCGACCGGCTATACCGCGAGGCCGAGGGCAACGTCGCCATCAAGGTGTCCGACAGCCAGGAGACCGAGGCGTTCGAGGTCGCCGGCCGCGGCGAACTGCAGCTCGGCGTGCTGATCGAGCAGATGCGGCGCGAAGGGTTCGAGCTGACGATCGGGCGGCCGCGCGTTCTGACCCGCACCAACCCCGACACCGGCGTCCGCGAGGAGCCGATGGAGGAGGTGCTGATCGACGTGGACGAGCCCTATTCCGGCGTGGTGGTCGAGAAGATGAGCCGCCGCAAGGGCGAACTGCGCGACATGCGTCCCTCGGGCGGCGGCAAGGTACGCCTGACCTTCCACATGCCGAGCCGCGGGCTGATCGGCTATCACGGCGAGTTCCTGACCGACACGCGCGGCACCGGCATCATGAACCGGCTGTTCGCCGGCTATGGTCCGTGGAAGGGCCCGATCGAGGGCCGCCGCAACGGCGCCCTGATCAGCAACGTGGACGGCGAGGCGGTGCAATACGCGCTGTTCTACCTCCAGGAGCGCGGCACCCTGT
>NZ_BANB01000792.1 GCF_000964365.1 Acidisphaera rubrifaciens HS-AP3
CGGCACCAGCAGGAACACCGCGCGCTGCGACACCGCCCACCCGACCGCGCCGGCCGCCGCGGCGATGGCGACGTTGCCCGCGTGATCGAACGCCGCGTTGCGTCCCATCCGCCGCGCCAGCGCCGCGCGCCGGTACAGGCCGAGCGTCAGCGCCGCGACGGCGGGGCCGAAGATGTCGCCCACCAGCCCCATCAGCGCGTTGGCCGCCAGCACCGGCCAGAACGACGGCCACGCGAAGATCACCACCGCGCCCGCCGCGAGCACCACGAGTGCTGCGACGATCAGCCCGCGCTTGGCCCGCGTCGCGTCGATCAGCGCCCCGGCCGGCGTCTGGCCAACCAGGCCGAGCAGGCCGCCCAGCGTCGTCACCACGCCGACGCTCGACTGGCTCCAGTGCTGCTGCGTGGTCAGGAAGACGTTGAGATACGGGCCGAGCGCGCCGCGCACGTCGGCGAGCAGGAAGTTCAGCGCGTCGAGCGCCGCCGGACGGAACCCCGCGCGCGCCGCGCGGGCGGAGGGCGCAAGCGTCGGTGCGGCGGTTGCCGCGTCGGCGGCCGCGTCCATCGCCCCGGCCCGGCCGCTCAGAACCGCGCGACGAGCGCCACGCCCGCGACCAGCAGCGCCCCGCCCAGCGCGCGCGGCAGCGAGATCGTATGCACCGGGATGCCGAACAGGCCGAACTGGTCGATCACCAGCGACATCAGGATGTTGGCGGTGATCAGCAGCGCGGCGAACGTGCCCGCGCCCACCCGGTCGACGAACATCAGCCCCGCCACCACGGCGAAGGCGCCGATCACGCCCGCGAGCGGCGCCCACCACGGCATCGCGGCGACGCTCGCCATCGTCGGCATCGGCGTCGGCATGCAGACATAGACGATGAACAGCAGCGCGATGATCGGCAGGAACGACACCAGACTCGCCAGCCACGGATTGACCAGCGCCACCCGCAACGCGCCGTTCATCGGCGGTCCCCAGGCCTGCAGCGCCCCGGCGGCGAGGATGAGCGGATAGATCCAGGCGGCTTTCATGCAATCCCCTCGGATGTGGCGGAAGCGGTTCAGTGCCCGGCGAGCAGCAGCGCGCCGAGGGCCGCGATCAGCGCCGGCGGCATCACGATCAGACCGAGCCGCAGGAACGTTCCGGCGCCGACCGCGAGCCCCTCACGCCGCAGCGCGCCGAGCCACAGGATGGTTGCCAGCGAACCGGTGACCGACAGATTCGGCCCGAGATCGATGC
>NZ_BANB01000791.1 GCF_000964365.1 Acidisphaera rubrifaciens HS-AP3
GCGCCAGCCAGCAGGCGGGCGGTCCGGATGCCTGGACGCCGTGGATGCGCCGGGCGGCGGCCGAGCAGCGCACCTTCTACGGCATGCTGGCCCGCCGCAGCCTCGGGCTCGGCACCGGGATCAGGGCCGCCCATGACGTGCTCGGGCAGGCCGATGTCGAGGCGATCGGCGCCCTCCCCGGCGGCGCGCGGGCATTTGCCCTGCTGCAGGTCGGACAAACTACGCCGGCGGAGGCGGAGCTACGCCTCCTGTGGCCGCAGTTGCGCGGACGCCCCGGCATGGTGCGCTCGCTGCTGCTGGTCGCACGCGAGGCGGGCTTCGCCGACCTGGCGGCCGATCTCGCGGCGGCACCGGAAGCCGGCGACGGACGACCGGCCGAGGCCGCGGATGCCTATGTGCCGCATCTCGCGCCACGCGGCGGGTTCCGGATCGATCCGGCCCTGGTCTATGCGGTCGCCCGCCTGGAATCTAACTTCGACCCGCGCGTGATCTCCGGCGCGGGGGCGCGCGGACTGATGCAGCTGATGCCCGTCACCGCGGGCTATATCGGCCGCGATCCGTCGCTTGCGGGCGCGGGACGGGTGCGCCTGCATGACCCGGCGCTCAATCTCGACATCGGGCAGCGCTACCTGAAGTTCCTCGCCGATCAGGACGACATCGACGGCAATCTCCTACGCGTGCTCGCCAGCTACAATTCCGGAACCGGCAGCTTCGCCCGATGGAGCGCCGATGTGCACGATCAGGGTGATCCGCTGCTGTTCATCGAGGCGATCCCGAACCACGAGACGCGGTCTTTCGTGCAGCACGTGCTGGCCTATTCGTGGATCTATGCCGCGCGCCTGCATCTGCCGTCGCCGAGCCTGGATGCGCTGGTCGCCGGCCGCTTTCCGCGCTTTCCGACCGACGCGCCGCAGCTGCCGGCAAGACCGCCCGCCCCCGCTACGCAGCAGGTCAGCGTGCGCCTACATTAGCGGCGCAACGCAAGGGGCGCCGCCATGGCCAGGATCGACGAGACGCGGCCGTTCATCGCCGTGAACATCGCCGTGCTCACCGTGTCCGACACGCGCACGGAGGCGAACGACACATCGGGCGATACGCTCGCCGCGCGCATCACGGACGGCGGGCACCACGTCGCCGCGCGCGCGATCGAACGCGACGAGTCCGACGCCATCGAGCACCGGCTGCGCGCCTGGATCGCCGATCCGTCGATCGACGTCGTCATCACCACCGGCGGCACCGGCATCACCGGCCGCGACGTGACGCCGGAAGCCTTCGAGCGCGTGATGGAAAAGCGGATCGAGGGATTTGGCGAGCTGTTCCGCATGATCTCGTTCCAGAAGATCGGCACGTCCACGATGCAGTCGCGCGCGATCGGCGGCGTGGCCGGGGGGACGTATCTGTTCGCGCTCCCTGGCAGCACCGGCGCCGTGCGCGACGCGTGGGACGAGATCCTGCGCTGGCAGCTCGACAACCGTCACCGCCCCTGCAACCTCGTCGAGCTGATGCCGCGGCTGCAGGAGCATCGCCGGCGCACGGCGCCGTAGCGCGCCGTCAGTGACCTCGTGTCTGCGCTGAGAGAAACCTGTCGGCGAGCGCGCCATAGAGGGGACGCGTGCAGACCATGCGCGAGATGGCGAATGCCAGCATCGCGGTCGCCATCAGCGGGATCGTCACCGTCTGGTTGTCCGTCATCTCCATGACGATGACCGTCGCGGTGATCGGCGCCTGCACCACGCCGGAGAAATAGGCGACCATGCCGAGCAGCACCATCGCGCCCGCCGGGGCCGCGGGGATGAACTTCGCGAGCGTGGCGCCGATGCCCGCGCCCACCGACAGCGACGGCGCGAAGATGCCGCCGGGGATGCCGCTGATGTAGGACACGATCGTCGCCGCGCATTTCAGCACGGCATAGGCCGCCGGCAGATGAACGGCGCCCGCGACAAGCGCCCGTGCCTGCCCATAGCCGGTGCCGTAGCTCTGCCCGCCGGAGACGAAGCCGAACACCGCCAGGGCAAGACCGCACAGCGCGGCGAAGGCGACCGGGTGGCGTTGCACGAACTGTCCCGCCTTGCCGCGAAACCCGCGTGCGGCATGGATGAGCGACCAGGAGAAGAAACCGCCGAGCAGACCGCCCGCGAGGCTGCACGCGGGCACCGCGATCCAGGCCACGCCGAGCGGCAGGTCCGACGAGGTCTGGCCGAAATACGTATAGTTGCCGAGCAGCGCGAGCGTCGTCGCGCCGGCGAGGATGACGGCGGTGAAGACGGTGCCGCTGGTCCGGCTCTCGAAGGAGTGGCTCAGTTCCTCGATCGCGAACACGACTCCCGCGAGCGGCGTGTTGAAGGCCGCGCTCACCCCCGCCGCGCCGCCGGCGAGCACCAGCGCACGTTGCACGTCGACGCTCGGGACGCGCGCGGCACGACCGAGCGCGTTCATCAGCGCCGCCCCGATCTGCACCGTCGGGCCCTCGCGTCCGATCGACGCGCCGCAAGCGAGGCCGAGCAACGTCAGGACGACCTTTCCCACCGCAACGCGCAGCGACAGGATGCGGTCGATGGTCGCGCTGTCGGTCAGATGCAGCGCCGCGATCGTCTGCGGGATGCCGCTTCCCTGTGCGCCCGGGAACACGCTCCGCGTCAGCTGCACGGAGATGGCGAGCCCCGCGGGCGCCAGCAGGAAGGGCAGCCACGGCCGCCCGTCGGTCATCAAGCGGAACAGCCGGCCCGCGTAGTCCGCCCCGCTCGCGAAGCCGATGGCGATCGCGGCCACCAGCATCGCGCCGCCCCAGAACAGTCCCTGCCGCCACCACAGCTTCGGCGAGGCATAACGGTAGCGCAGCACGCGCAGCACGCGCACGGTTCGAGTGGTATTCATGCAGATCCCGCCGAGATGCGGCGCCATGCCGCGTAGTCCGCCGGGGTATCGACGTCCGCAATGCAGCGCAACAGCGCAACGCGCCGTCCCGCGAAATTGGCACGCGTGTCGGCCAGCGCGTGCGGTCCCGACCAGCGCACGCCGGCGAACGGCCGGGCCGGACGGCGCGGGCCGAGCGCGACG
>NZ_BANB01000790.1 GCF_000964365.1 Acidisphaera rubrifaciens HS-AP3
GGTAACAGGGGTTCGAATCCCCTACGGGACGCCATTGCCGAACAAAACTGGGCACCATTGCGCCGGCAGGCGGAAGCCCTCCGTGTGTGGCCGCTTTTGTGAGTGCCGCGGTTGGTCCGCGGAGGCGGATGTCGTCGTCGGTGACTAGAGGGTGATGTCGATCAGGGCTGCACCGGCGAGGCAGCCGCCGATGCCGCCGCGCCCGAGGGGATTGCCCTTCACGTCGTCAAACTTCCGGAAGCAAAGCGCGGATCGTCCTCCTGCCTCGACGCTGGGTAGTGGTACGATCCTTCGCCTGGGCTGCGCGCTGCTGCCGGCTGGTCAAGGATTACGAGCGCTATGCCGCCACGCTCGCCGGCTTCCATGTCATCGCTTTCGTCGGATACATGCCCAGGCACGCCGCAGACCTGAAGCGAAGTGCGTAATGCCCGCTAGGTCAGTCCACCCGCATGCTCGATGAAGCCGGCGACCTCGGCGATGCCGGCGCCGTGGCGGATGCTGGTAAACACGAACGGACGCTCGCCGCGCATGCGGCGGCTGTCGCGGTCCATCACCTCCAGGCTCGCGCCCACATGCGGCGCGAGGTCGGTCTTGTTGATGACCAGAAGGTCGCTGCGGGTGATGCCCGGCCCGCCCTTGCGCGGAATCTTGTCGCCGCCGGACACGTCGATGACATAGATCGTGATGTCGGCGAGTTCGGGGCTGAACGTCGCCGCGAGATTGTCGCCCCCGGACTCGATCAGGATGAGGTCGAGCGTCGGGAAGCGCTGCGTCAAGGTCGCGACCCCGGCGAGGTTGATGCTCGCGTCCTCGCGTATGGCGGTATGCGGACAGCCGCCGGTCTCGATACCGAGGATACGGTCCGGCGTCAGGCTGCCGGCGCGGGTGAGGAAATCCGCATCCTCGCGCGTGTAGATGTCGTTGGTGATCGCCGCGAGGTCGTAGCGGTCGCGCAGCGTGCGGCACAGCGCGTCCATCAGCGCAGTCTTGCCGGAGCCGACGGGGCCGCCGATGCCCACGCGCAGCGGGCCGTTGATCGAACGTGTCATGAGCGGAACAGCCTGGTGTACTGGGTTTCGTGTCGCATCGCGGCGATGTCGGAGCGGAAGGCGCAACCGCCGATGTCGTCAAGCGTCGCCGTCGCCGTTTCGCTCGCGATGGCGAGCGCCTCGT
>NZ_BANB01000789.1 GCF_000964365.1 Acidisphaera rubrifaciens HS-AP3
CGGGGCGCCGACCCGTGCCGCCATGGCGCGGAACGTCGCGCGCGCCGCCGTCGCGTCGGGGGCCACCACCAGCGACGCCAGCTGCTCGATCACCGCCTCCGGCATCGCGGCGAGGGCGCCGGCAAGGTCGGGGTCGCCCGCCCCGGGGGCTGGCGGGTTGGCGCCCATGATCCACAGCGCGCTCACCCGTTCCGGCGCCGCCAGCGCGACCGTCAGCGCCAGATTGCCGCCATAGGACGTGCCGACCAGCGCGAACCGCGCCGGCGCGCGCGCCAGTATGTCGGCGGCACTCGCATGCAGGTCGGGCAGCGGCGACATCATCACGTGCGGCGCGATCGTGTCGCCGAGACGCGCGATGACGTCGGCATACAGCGCCTCGTCGCATAGCAGCGCCGGTATGAATACGACCGGGGTGGGCGTTGCCATCGCATCGTCTCCTGTTTTCCGCTTGCCTGCCTGCCGTATACCGTACGCTCCCGTCAATCGCCGCGTCGTGTCGTTCTCGCCCCCGGGCGCCCCCGCTGCTAAGCTCGCCGCAACGAAAAGAACGGGGAACGGAATGTCCGAGACGGCCATCCGCCGCGCGCGCCGCAGCATGGTGGGCGATGCGCTGCGCCGCGCGGCGCGCGTGCATCGCGGCCGCGTCGCGCTGCATTTCGCCGACCGCGACTGGTCCTTCGCCGCCCTCGACACTGCGGCGGACCGGGTCGCGCGCCGCTATGCCTCGGCCGGCCTGCGTCCGGGCGACCGCGTCGTCGCCTATGGCCGCAACTCCGATGCCTATCTCCTGGCCTGGCTCGGCTGCGCCCGCGGCGGCTTCATCCATGTCCCCGCCAACTACGCGCTCTCGGCCGGCGAACTGGCCTATATCCTGCGCCAGTCCGGCGCGGCGGCGCTGCTGCACGACCCGGCCCTCGCCGAAAACGCCGCCGCGGCGGCGGCCGAGACCGGGATCACCCGCATCGGCACCCTGCATGGCGGCGACGGGCTCGACATCCTGTCCGCCGCGAGCGCGCCGGGCGATGTCGATCCGATCGACGCCGGCGCCGATACGGACGTCGCCCAGATCATCTACACGTCGGGCACCACCGGCGCGCCAAAGGGGGCGGCGCTGACGCATGACGGCCTGATCGCCGAATACATGGCCGTCATTGCGGAGCTTGATTTCGACCGGAACGACCGCTCGCTCGCGGCGCTGCCACTGTACCACGTGGCCCAGATGCACGCCTTCACCATGCCGATGCTGCTGCTCGGTGGCGAGACATGGCTGATCGAGGCGCCGCAGCCGGACGTGGTGCTCGACCTGATCGAACGCCACCGCATCACCAGCTTCTTCGCCCCGCCCACCGTCTGGATCACCCTGCTGCGCCATCCCGATTTCGACCGCCTCGACCTGTCGTCGCTGCGTCAGGTCTATTACGGCGCCGCCATCATGCCGGTGCCGGTACTGAAGGAACTGCGCGCGCGCCTGCCGGGCATCCGCCCCTATAACTGCTACGGCCAGAGCGAGATCGCCCCGCTCGCGACCGTGCTGCGGCCGGAGGAACACGACGCCCGCCCGGCCTCGGTCGGCCGGCCCGCGATCACCGTCGAGACGCGCATCGTCGATGCCGAGATGCGCGACGTCGCCCCCGGCGAACAGGGCGAGATCGTCCACCGCAGCCAGCATCTCCTCGTCGGCTACTGGGACAAGCCGGAGGAGACGGCGCGCGCCTTCGAGGGCGGGTGGTTCCACTCCGGCGACATCGGCGTGATGGACGACGAGGGCTACATCACCGTCGTCGACCGGCTGAAGGACGTCATCAACACCGGCGGCGTGCTCGTCGCCTCGCGCGAGGTCGAGGACGCGCTGTTCACCCACGACGCGGTGTCCGAGGTCGCGGTGATCGCCGTGCCCGACCCGAAATGGATCGAGGCCATCGCCGCCGTCGTCGTGCTGCGCGCGGGCATGACCGCGACCGAGGCGGCGCTGATCGCCCACGCCCGCGCGACGCTCGCGCCCTACAAGCTGCCGAAGCGGATCATCTTCGCCGACAGCCTGCCGAAGAACACCGCCGGCAAGCTGCTGAAGCGCGAACTGCGCCGCATCTACGCCGGCACCGAAAGCGGCGCGCTCGGCCGCTGACGGGCCGCCGTGCCGGCTACCGCTACGGCCCGCCCACCACCGCGTCCAGCTCGCTGAACGCCGGAGGCTTCGCGTCCAGCGCGCGGCCGGCGCGCAGCACCACGCGGTCGCTCTGCGGCCGGGCCAGCAGCTCCGTCAACGCCCGCGCGCTGCACAGGATCAGGTCCGCGCCCGCCCCCACGTCGATCACGCCGAGGCCGTCGAAGCCGCAGGTCTGCGCCGGCACGCGCGCGACGGACGCGATCCAGTCCGCATGGGGATGATCGAGCTGCGCGATCCGCACCGCCTCGCGATAGACCTCCATCATGTCGTAGTCGCCGTACGCATAGAACGGGTCGCGGCAGTTGTCGGAGGCGAAGGCGACGGCGATGCCGGCGGCACGGAACTCGTGCAGCTGCGTGATGCCGCGCCAGCGCGGCGTGCGGCCGGGCGTGCGGCCCATCAGGTACATGTTGCACATCGGCAGGTTGACGACGCGGATACCCGCCTCGGCGCACAGCGCGATCGTCGCCGCCGCCTCGGCCTCGTCCTGCACCGACAGCGAGCACACATGCCCGACCTGGATCGGCCGCGCGAAGCGGCGGCGCAGCGCCGTCTCCGCCACCGCCCGCAGCGCCCGCGAGCCCGCGTCGCCCGTCTCGTCCAGATGCAGGTCGAGCGACAGCCCCCGCGCCTCCGCGAGGCCGAAGAACACGTCGAGCTGCGCCGGATCGGGCGCGCCCATCAGCGACATGCCGAGCAACCCGCCCGACGCCGCGATCTCGTCGGCCAGCGCCGCGCCGTCCGCGCCCATGAACCGCTCCAGCGGACAGAGCGAGACCGCCTGCAGCGCGATCCGCCCCGCCCACGCGTCGCGCAGCCGGCGGAAGACCGCCCAGCCATGGCGCGCATGCGGCCAATAACTGTCGATATGCGTGCGCATCGCCGCCGTGCCGTGCGCGTATGCGCAGCGCAGCCCGAACTCGAACCGCGCGGCGATGTCCGCCTCGGTCCAGTGCGCCTCGCGGTCGGCGCGCACCGCCGCGATCGCGCCGTCATGCGTGCCGCCGCCCTCGGGCTGGCGCGGCGAGATCTGCGTCTTGTCCAGATGCACGTGGCTGTCGATGAAGCACGGCAGCGTCATGCCGAGCGCGCGGTCGATCCCCTCGGCCGCCGTGCCCGCCGGCGCGATCGCCGCGATCCGCCCGTCCGTCAGGCGCAGATCGACCTCCACCAGCCCGTCGCGGCCGGCGGGCGCGGGCGGCGGGACGGCGAACAGGCAGGCGGGGATGCGCGTGCGGCGCAGCCACACGTCGCGCGGCCATGCGTCGCGCGGCCATGCGTC
>NZ_BANB01000788.1 GCF_000964365.1 Acidisphaera rubrifaciens HS-AP3
CCGCGATTTCCACCAGGAATACGCGCGCCGCGTCCGGACTTTCCCGCAGCGACCCGTAATAGGCGTGCAGCATCGCCGCCGCCCGCTCCTGCGGACCGCCCGCGCAGTCCGCCGCCGCTCGCTGCAGCCGCGCCCCCAGCCGCGCGTTCACCGCCTCATACGACGCGACCAGCAGGGCCTCGCTGTTGCGGAACGATTCGTAGAAATACCGCTCGGTGATTCCCGCCGCCTCGCACACCGCGCGCACCGTGGCACGGCGGTAGCCACGTTCGCCGTAGACCAGGATGGCCGCGCGGATCAGCGCCTCGCGCCGCTGCGCGCGCCGGTCCTCCAGCGTCACGCCCCGGTACAGCTTGGTCGCCTGCGCGGTGCTCATGCACGGCACTTGACATGGGCGGTTGTCAGATGCAAGAGGGTGACAACGGGCGTTGTCAGTTACGCGGGGAGCGGAGCGATGGACGGATCGATCGGAATGGCCGCCGGCACCACGGCCTCGGGCGGCGCGGCGCCGCCGCGGCAAGTGGACGTGCTGATCGTCGGCGCCGGCCTCTCCGGCATCGCCGCCGCGCGCTATCTCCAGACGCGCCTGCCGCGCAAAACCTTCGCGATCGTCGAGGCGCGGGCCGCGATGGGCGGGACGTGGGACCTGTTCCGCTATCCCGGCGTGCGGTCGGACTCCGACATGCACACGCTCGGCTACAGTTTCCGCCCCTGGCTCGGCGAGAAGTCGATCACCGACGGCGCGTCGATCGCCGCCTATGTGCGCGACACCGCCGCCGCCTATGGCATCGACCGCGCGATCACCTATGACTGCCGCGTGCTCAGCGCGGCGTGGTCGTCGGCCGACGCGACATGGACAGTCGCCACCACGCGCGGCGCCATCACCTGCCGCTTCCTGTTCATGTGCAGCGGCTACTACGACTACGGCGAGGGCTACCTGCCCAAGTGGCAGGACATGCAGGCATTCCGCGGACAGCTCGTGCATCCGCAGTTCTGGCCGGAGCGTCTCGACTATGCCGGCAAGCGGGTCGTCGTCATCGGCAGCGGCGCGACGGCGGTGACGCTGGTGCCGGCGATGGCGGAGACGGCGGCGCACGTGACGATGCTGCAGCGTTCGCCCACCTATGTCGTCAGCCGCCCGGCCCGCGATCCGTGGGCGCGCAAGCTGTACGACCGCCTGCCCGCCCGCCTCGCGCACGGCATCGTGCGGTGGAAGAACGTGCTGCAGAGCATGTACTACTACCGCCTCGCCCGCCGTTATCCGGACAAGGTGAAGGCGGGGCTGCTGGCGCTGGTGCGCAAGCAGCTCGGCCCCGGCCACGACATCGCGACCGACTACACGCCGCGCTACAACCCGTGGGACCAGCGGCTGTGCCTGGTGCCGGACGGGGATTTGTTCGACGCGATACGTGGCGGCCGGGCGTCGATCGTGACCGACACGATCACGCGTTTCACCGAGACGGGGATCGCGCTCGACTCCGGGCGGCACCTGGACGCGGACATCATCGTGACCGCGACCGGGCTGAAGCTGCAACTGCTGGGCGGCGTGACGATCACCGTGGACGGCGCGCCGGTCGATCTGTCGAAGACGCTCAGCTACAAGGGCATGATGTTCAGCGGCGTGCCCAACCTCGCGCACGCGATCGGCTACACCAACGCATCCTGGACGCTGAAATGCGAGCTGACGGCGCGCTACGTGTGCCGGCTGCTCGCGCACATGGACGCGCGCGGCTATGCGTCCTGCACGCCGCAGCGGCGGAGCGACGACGAGATACCGGCGGCCCCGCTGCTCGGCCTGACCTCCGGCTATATCCAGCGTGCCGCCGGCGTGCTGCCGAAGCAGGGCGCCCGCGCACCGTGGCTCGTGCATCAGAACTATGCGCGCGACACCGCGATCATGCGGTTCGGGCGGCTCGATGACGGCGTGATGCAGTTCGCGCGCGCCTCCGCCGCGGCGCACGCGGCATGAGCCTCGCCGGACGCACCGCAATCGTCACCGGCGCCGCGAGCGGCATCGGCCGCGCCATCGCGACCTCGCTCGCGCGGCGCGGGGCGCATCTCGCCCTCGCGGACCTCGACGAGGCGGGACTGGAGACGACGGAAGCGCAGATCGCGCGCCCCGACCTGCGCATCAGCCGCCACCGCCTCGACGTCGCCGACCGCGATGCCGTGGCGGCGTTTCCCGATGCGGTGCTGGCGGCGCATCCGGGCGTCGACATCCTGGTCAACAACGCGGGCGTCGCGCTGGGCGGCACGTTCGAGCAGGTGACCGAGGCCGATTTCGACTGGCTGCTGTCGATCAATTTCTGGGGCGTGGTGCGCATGACGCGCGCCTTCCTGCCGCTGCTGCGCGCGAGCGGCGGCGGGCGGATCGTCAACATCTCCAGCCTGTACGGCCTGATCGCCCCGCCGGGACAGACGGCCTATGCGGCGAGCAAGTTCGCGGTGCGCGGCTTTTCCAACGCGCTGCGGGCCGAGGTGGCGGGCGCGGGAATCTCCGTGACCGTCGTGCATCCCGGCGGCGTCGCGACGTCGATCGCGCGCAACGCCCGCCTCGCGAGCGGCATCACGCCGGCACAGCGGGAAGCGGGCCGCGCGCGCGCCGCCAGCCTGCTGCGCCTGCCACCGGAACGGGCGGGGGAGATCATCGTCGCCGCCGCCGAACGCCGCGCCCCGCGCGTGCTCGTCGGGCGCGACGCGAAGATCATCGCGCTGCTCGAACGGATCGCGCCGGTCGGTCACACGACGCTGCTGCGGCGGATGCTGGGCTAGAGGCCGCCGCGCGGGCTCTACCGTAGGGCACCCACCGGTCACTTCAGGTGTGCCGAGGCGATCTCCGCCCCGGCAGCTTAGACCGGGACGGTGGGCGCCGCGTGCTCGACGCCGCGTTCGGTCAGCAGCCGGTCGAAATACTCGATGGTGCGGCGCAGCCCGTCCTCCAGCTTCACCGTCGGCTGCCAGCCGAGCACCTGCCGCGCGCGCGTGATGTCCGGGCAGCGCTGCAGCGGATCGTCCTGAGGCAGCGGACGATGGACGATGCGGCTGGCGCTGCCGGTCAGTTCGATCACGCGCTCGGCGAGTTCGCGCACCGGGATTTCGTGCGGGTTGCCGAGATTGATCGGGCCGACCACGTCCGGCTCCGTCCCCATCATGCGGATGAACCCTTCGATGAGGTCGTCGACATAGCAGAAGGCCCGCGTCTGGCTGCCGTCGCCGTAGAGGGTGATCTCCTCGCCGCGCAGCGCCTGGACGATGAAGTTCGATACCACGCGCCCGTCATTCGGATGCATGCGCGGGCCATAGGTGTTGAAGATGCGGACGACCTTGATCTTCACCTTGTGCTGGCGGAGGTAGTCGAAGAACAGCGTCTCCGCCGCCCGCTTGCCCTCGTCGTAACAGGCGCGGGGGCCGAGCGGATTGACGTTGCCGCGGTACTCCTCGGTCTGTGGATGCACGGTCGGGTCGCCATACACCTCGGACGTGGAGGCCTGCATGATCTTCGCGCCGACGCGCTTGGCGAGGCCGAGCATGTTGATCGCGCCGATCACGCTCGTCTTCGTCGTCTGTACCGGGTCGTACTGGTAATGCACCGGCGATGCGGGACAGGCGAGGTTGTAGATCTCGTCGACCTCGACATAGAGCGGGAACGTCACGTCGTGGCGCAGCGCCTCGAAGCGCGGGTTGCCCATCAGATGCGCGACGTTGTCCTTGCGCCCGGTGAAGTAGTTGTCCACGCACAGCACGTCGTGCCCGGCGCCGACCAGCCGCTCGGCCAGATGCGAACCGAGGAAGCCGGCACCGCCGGTGATAAGGATGCGCTTGCGGGTCAGGCTCATGCGGGGCGGCTCCTTGAGGGATGCGCCGCAGTTGCACCACGGATGGCCCCTGCGGGGAAAGCACAACCTGCATCGGGGCGGCCGTCGCTGGCACGCCCGGTGCGCCCATGCTACCGCGCCCGGCATGGCGGGACCGGTCAAGCGCATCCTACGGCACAGGCTGACACAGGCGGCGGCGGCGCGCCTGCTCGGCCTGTATCTGGCCTTCGTCTTCCGCACGACGCGGTGGCGGATCGAGGGCGAGGCGCATTTCGCCCCCCACCGCGACGGTCGCCCGGCGGTCGCCGCCTTCTGGCACGAGCGGCTGCCGATGATGGTCATGCTGTGGCGCTTCGCCC
>NZ_BANB01000787.1 GCF_000964365.1 Acidisphaera rubrifaciens HS-AP3
CGCCCCGCGCCCGCCGGCGGCCGGCCGGCGGGAAGCCGGCGGCGCATTACGTCGAGCATGTCCGGGTTCGGCATCGCCGCCGACCACACGCCGCTGACGGCATGCAGGTCGGCGAAGCGGTAATGCCGGTCGAGGCGGATGCGGATCAGGCGCGCGTCGTCGATGCCATAGGCCGCGAGCGATTCGGCGACGGCCTGCCCATAGCCGCGCGCGCCGTCGGCCGGCGGCGCGAAGTCGGGCACGAGATAGCGGAAATGCCCCGGCCAGGCATCCTCCACCAGCACCGCGCGGGGCAGGATTTCCGCGAGCCAGTGGCCCCAGGTCGTCTCGCCGAAGCGGGCGACGATGACGCAGGGCGCGTCGATCTCCTCGACCGGAAACGGCAGGGCGCGCAGCGCGCGCAGGTCCCCCGCGACATCGGCGGTCAGCGGGTTGATCTGTTCGGCCGCCAGATGGTCGCCCGCGGCGATCCAGTACGAGTTGCCGCCCAGCATCATCGTGCCGGCCGGCAGGCGGCCGAGGCGGATCGGATCGACGGTCACGCGGCGCGGGCGGAACGCGTCCTGCATCCATTCGCGCGCGAACGCCTCCAGCCCGATCGCCGGGGCGTTCATGTGGACGACGGCGGTCGGCAGGTCGACGGTGCGGGCGGCGTGCAGGGTCTGCGCCGCGCCGAACAGATCCGCCAGCGGGACCAGCCGCGCGCCCGCGATGCCCCCGTCCGGCATCGCCCTCAGAACACCGAGAAGAGCGCGGTCAGGTTGTACGGCGGCCCGACCAGGGCGAAGCTGCTTTGCACCTCCGCCTCCGTCCAGAGGCGGTCCAGCCCGTATTCCGGCAGGTCCACCTTCGTCATCGCCTCCACGATCGCGTAGTAGTTGGCGTCGAGCACGCGCGAGCGCGGGTCGAGGTTCATGCAGGCGACGAGGCCGGTGGGCGGGCAGTCGAGCACGACGAGGCGCATCTCCGGCCGCCAGCGGCGCAGGATCGGCAGCATGCGCCACACGTCGCCGGTCCAGCATCCCTGCGTCGCGACGTGTTCCGTCTCGTCCAGGCGCGGCACACGCTCGGCCATGCGGGTGTTCGTCGGCAGGCAGTCATGCAGCAGGATGATCGAGCGCGGGTGGCATTCGCGTTCGGTGTTGATGAAGTCGCGCAGCAGGTATTCAAAGCGGTGCATGCCGTCGAGGAAGGCGATGTCGGGGCCGTTCGGCAGGAAGTGGCGGATGGTGTGGCGGCGGAAGAACTCGTCCGACGTCATCTGCATCCAGAACAGCTGCTTGCGCGTGCGCATCGGGTTGCCATCCACCTGCATCACCGGATCGACGCAGAGCGCGTCGCAGGAAAACGCGGCGAGCGAGCGGCCGGTATTGGTGCCGATCTCGAAATAGCTCTGCGGCCCGAGCGCCTGATCGAGCCCTTCGAGGAAGGTGATGTAGTCGATGCCGTCGTGGCGCAGGCTGCTCATCCGTGATGCTCCGTCGCACCGCCCGCGTCAGACGAAAAGCCGCGTCATCGGCGTCTTGCCGAAGGGGATTTCCGCCGGCGCGTTCGCGTAGTTGTTGGGCAGGTGATAGATCCAGGCCGGCGTCATCACCTGTCCGTCCGCATCGACCGGGACCACGTAGCGGCTGGGAAACCCGGCGGGCACGTTCTCGAACGACAGCCCCATCGCGGCGCGCGCCAGCGGGTCCCAGTCCATCACCTCGCGGCTGCGCAGCCGGTCGAACGAGCGGGTCGCGACGTGTTCCTCGGCGAGCGCGCGGTCGAGGATGAACATGGCGATATAGGGATTGTCGGCCGGCAGGAAACGCTGTCCCGCCGCCTCGGCGACCGGCTTGCCGGCGATCTGGGCCTGGGCCAGCCAGTCGGTCGCGTACACGTCGGCATCCGAGAAATTGTATTCGACGCGCACGAAGGACGGGATCAGCCCCTGCCGCGCCAGCAGCGCCCGCGCGCCCATGAAATACGTCAGGTTCCAGTGCGACAGGCGCATGTCGTCCTCGAGATAGACGAAATGCGTATAGGCGCCGTCGCCCATGAACAGCCGGGCGAGGATCGGCTTGTGGCACCAGCCGAGATTCCACGGGTCGTCGAGATCGGGGTGGATGTCGATGCCGATATCCTGGCGGTCGAGGAAATGCGCGCAGATGCGGTCGATGCGGGCAAGTTCGTCGTCGTCCGTCGTGTTGGTCATCACGACGACGGTGACGCGGCGGACCAGCAGTTCCGACAGCGCGCGCACCACCTCGTAGAGATAATGCAGGCGCAGCGCGCGGTAGTGGAACGGGATGACGCACAGCAGCCGCGCCTCGCGCGCGAGATCCTCGCCCGCGCGGCACAGGCGGCTGTCGCGCCCGGTGCTCATGGCGCGGCGCCGCCGCGGCGCACGAGGGCAACGAGGTCGCCGACCGTCGCCACGTCGTCGATCGCCAGCGGATCGAGGCTGATCGCGAAGGCGCGTTCGATCTCCACCAGCAGCCCAACCTGCGTGATGGAGTCCCAGCCGGGCACGTCGATCGTCGGCATCTCCGGCGAGAGGTCGATCGCGGGATCAGCGAACACGTCGCGCACGATCGCGGTGAGACGCGAAAGGATCGCGTCGTCGGTCAGTGTCATCCGGGCGGCGTTCTCGGTCATGGGCGCGTCATGCAACGCCGGCGAGGGGGGACGGCGCGGCGGCGGGCGGCGCCGTCTCCCGCCACAGCCGGTCGGCCTCGCGCGCGACGGCGAGCCAGCCGTCATAGTCGAAGTCGCCCGGCAGTTCCTCCGGCGCGAGGCGCGTCACGTAGCCGCGCATCAGCCCGTCGCCGACCGCCTCCACCGTGCCGGGCGGATGATGGGCGTCGTGTGGCGTGACCCACAGCAGGGCGCGCGCGCCGTGCCGGCGGATCGCGGCGTGCAGGTCCAGCACATCCTCGTCGCGGCAGCCGCGGCTTTGCTTCCAGACGAAGATGTGCCGATCGGACGCCAGTTCGGCGAGCAGCTTGCGGCGCAGGAACACCAGACGCTCGGCCTGCGCCGCGCGCAGCGGTTCGGGGTCGTCCACGCCCTCGTGACGGAAGGTGTGGTAGAACAGGTGATACATATCCTCCTTGATCATCCACTCGCCGCCGAAGCTCACGCAGTGGACGGTCTCCGGCGCGCCGATGCCGGCAAAGCCCGCGTTGATCGCGTCGGTGACGCGGCGTATCCGCTCCTCCACGGGGCACAGGATGAGCGTGAAGCGCATCAGCCCGACCGGTTCCGCCCCGCCCTGCCGCTGCACCAGCCCGAACTCGCAGTTCTCTCCGAGATTGACGAAGCGCTTGAGCAGCGCCTGTGTCGTGTCGTCTGTCATCGTATGGCGCCGCCGTTCGGGGAGGGGTGTCAGCCGGGCTTGCGCACGAGCCAGGCATCCTGTTCGGGATTGCCCTTGGCGCCCCTTGGGATGAAGGCCAGTTCCTCCAGCCCTTCGGCCGCGATCAGTTCGCGGCGCACCCAGGCCTCGGGGTGGAAGGCGGCGCAGATGTTGGAGCCTGGCTGTTCGTCGCCCGTGACCACCAGCCGGTCGGCGTCGAACGCGTCAAGGTCCTTGCCCGACAGCAGCCCTCGGTAGCGTATCCCGTGCGTCGTGAAATACAGGCAGCCGCCGGGGCGGATGACGCGCAGCAACTCGCGGAACCACGGCATCTGCGTGGCGACCGGCAGATGCGTGAACACGGACAGGGCGTAGATCAGGTCGAACGAATGGTCGGCATAGTCGAGCGTCGGCGCGAGGCTGTTCTGCCCGAAGGTCGCGAAGGGCAGATGCGCGCGGTCCCACGCGATCGCGTCGGCGGAGATGTCGGTGCCGAACACCGCGACGTCCGGCCATTCGGACCAGTAGCGCAGCACGCGGCCGACGCCGCAGCCGAAATCGAGGATCGAGGTCAGGCTTCCGGGGTCGATCCCCGCCCCCTCCAGCGCCGCGATCAGCGCCGTGTAGCCCTGTCGTCCGAGGTCGATGAAGGTCTGCGCGTCGTCGGTGCCGGCGACGCGGAAGCGCAGCTCGCCGTCCGGCAACGGCAGGTCGGTGTAGCCGTCGCTTTCCGGCTCGGGCTTCGGCGCGGGCTTGGTCGCGGCGGCGGCCGGCGTCGCGACGAGG
>NZ_BANB01000786.1 GCF_000964365.1 Acidisphaera rubrifaciens HS-AP3
CGGCATGGGGGCGGACGAGGCGGTGGTGGTGTCCGGCTATACGACCATCGCGACGCTCGCCGCCGCCGCCGTGCGGCTTGGCGCGGTCGGCGCGCTCGTGGCACAACAGGCGGTGACGGCGGCGCTGCCGCTGATCGCCACGCTGGCAACGCAGCCGGCCGATGAAGACGGCGCGCTGATCGCCGCCCTGCCCTGGCTCGACATCGCCTGCGCGCGGCAGGCGGGCGCCGGGTTGCGCCTCTTCGCCAACTGATCCCCCATGACGACCCCGGAGGCTGCCATGCTGCTCGTGCCCACGGAGCTGGAACGGCTGACCATCTTCACCGCCGCCGAACTGGCACGGAAGCGGCGCGGACGCGGGCTCGCGTTGAACTACCCCGAGGCGGTGGCGCTGATCAGCGACGAGTTGCTGGAAGGGGCGCGCGACGGCCGCAGCGTGGCGGAGCTGATGGACGCGGGGGCCGCGATCCTGACCACCGACGACGTGCAATCCGGCGTCGCCGCGATGCTGCCCATCCTGCAGGTCGAATGCGTCTTTCCCGACGGCACCAAGCTGGTCACCGTGCACGATCCGATCCGCCCGCGCGAAGGCGCGGCGGCCGATCCGGTGCGACCGGGCGAAATCATCCCGGCGGAGGGCGAGATCGAACTGGCCGCCGGGCGGCGGCGGGCGGAGATCGAGGTGACGAACACCGGCGACCGGCCGGTGCAGGTGGGATCGCATTATCATTTCTTCGAGACCAATCGCGCGCTGGATTTCGACCGGGCGGCGGCGTTCGGCATGCGTCTCGACATACCCGCCGGCACCGCGACACGGTTCGAGCCGGGGCAGACGCGACGGGTGACGCTGGTCGCGTTCGGGGGCACCGGCACGGTCACCGGCCTCAACGCGCTGACCGAGGGGGCGACCGACGCGGCGGCGAAGCCCGCGGCCGTCGCGCGCGCCGCCGCCGCCGGCTTCCGGGGCGCCTGAGCGAAGGCCCGCATCAGCC
>NZ_BANB01000785.1 GCF_000964365.1 Acidisphaera rubrifaciens HS-AP3
CTCTTCCTGTTCGAGCCGGGCGGCCTCGGCCTGGGCGGCCAGCAGTCGCTGCCGGTCGGCGACGGGGATCTGGTAGTAATCGGGATGGATTTCGCCGAAGGCGAGGAAGCCGTGGCGGTTGCCGCCGTATTCGATGAACGCGGCCTGGAGGCTCGGCTCTACCCGCACGACCTTGGCGAGGTAGATGTTGCCTTTCAGCTGTCGCTTGGTCGCGGTCTCGACGTCGTATTCTTCAAGCCGGGTTCCATCCAGCACCACCACCCGCGTCTCTTCGGGGTGGGTGGCATCGATCAGCATGCGCTTGGTCATTTAGTCGTAAACTCCGGGGCGCCGGGCGGGCGGTCGCCGCTGCGGTCGCCGCGCGCGGACGCGCGGGGCAGCGGCACGGCCGGGGCCGGCGTGATGAGGGGCGGAAAGCGGGTAAAGGGGACGCATCGCCGCAAAGGGCTGCCGCAGCCATGTTCGCCAAAGGACGAGTCAGAACAAACGGCGAAAACACTGGCGGAAACCGACGTCCCTTGTCATTTGGACGCGCCGCCGGCCGCACGCGACCGGGCGGGGCACGCCCCTTTTGTCATGCGCACCGCGTCGTCCACGGTTCGGGACGAAGCCCCGCCGGCGCACACGCGCCTGTGGCGGGCGACACGATCGCCGTATCGTGGCGGGCGGCCGACGCAGGGAATGAACTTGCGCGGGAGACACCGCCGGGCGGCTCGCCCGACCCATCCGGCCGGACGATCCGGCGGCGCAGGGGTCGAGCCGTGACTCGTGCCAGGCACCTCACCATGGAACAAAGGTGGCCGGACCGCAAGCTTATGTCCTGACCTGTGGCATGAACAGGCCGTCATCAACAAGTTACGTGCGTTCCTGGATGTTCCGTGTTAAATGCAAGGCATGGTTGCGGAGCCGGACGTGCCCGACATCGGCAGCCCGGGCCACGCTTGGCCCGGTCGCCTGACCCGCCGCGTGCTGCTCGGTGCGGGCGTGGTCGGGCGTTTCCTGCTGCCGCTGGCCGATGCGGCGCAGGCGCGCGACCGTCATCACCATGCCCATCACGCCAAACCGGCCGACGGCGCCCCGGCCGGTGGGGCCTTGCCGATGGTGGTGATCGATCCCGGCCATGGCGGCAAGGACCCGGGCGCGATCGGCGTCTCCGGCACGTACGAGAAGCATGTCGCGCTGGCGACGGCGGAGGCGCTGCGGGCGCAGCTGCTGGCGAGCGGCCGCTATCGCGTCAGCCTCACGCGCAGCCGCGACGTGTTCATCCCCCTCGACGGCCGGGTGGAGCGGGCGCAGGCGCAGCGGGCCGACCTGTTCGTGTCCATGCACGCCGACGCGATCGCCGATCACGGTGTTCGCGGCGCCAGCGTCTATACGCTTGCATCGACCGCGTCGGACGCGCAGACGGCGGCCCTGGCGCGGCGGGAGAACAGCGCCGACCGGTATGGCGGCGCCTTCGCCGACCAGCCGCCGGAGGTGGCCCGCATCCTCGCCAGCCTCGTGCGGCGGGAGACGCGGCTGGGGTCGGCCGAGATGGCCCACAGCGTGGTGAGCGCCTTGCATCAGGATGTGGGCATGCTGCCCAACCCCTCCCGCCACGCCGCGTTCGTGGTATTGAAGGCGGCGGACATACCGAGCGTGCTGGTCGAGATGGGGTTCATGTCGAACCCTGCCGACGAAGCCGCATTGCGCCGGCCGGCGCACCGGGCGCGCGTCGCGACGGCGATGAAGCGGGCCGTGGACGCCTATTTCGCGGCCGCGCCGCTGTCGCGGATGGCGGGCTAGC
>NZ_BANB01000784.1 GCF_000964365.1 Acidisphaera rubrifaciens HS-AP3
GCGGCAGGGCTCGCGCGCGTTCCTGAAGGATCAGCGCGCGGCCCGGGTCGGCGACATCGTCACCATCCTCGTCAACACCGCCGACAGCGCGGACGTCGAGAACAACTCCACGCGCGCCGGCAACGGGACCGAGGCGCTGGGCGTGCCCAACCTGTTCGGCATCGAGGGGTCGCTGGGCCGCATCCTGAGCAACGCGACGGCGTCCAGCTTGGTCGGCACGAACAGCAAGACGTCCTGGACCGGCCAGGGCGTGATCAAGCGGATCGACAACGTGACGATCAGCCTCGCGGGCCTGGTGACGCAGGTGCTGCCGAACGGCAACCTCGTCGTGGTGGCGCATCAGGAGCTGCGTGTGAACAGCGAGCTGCGCGACCTGGAGGTGACGGGTGTCATCAGCCCGCAGGATATCAGCAGCGACAACACCATCAGCCATCGCCGGCTGGCCGAGGCGCGCATCACCTATGGCGGACGCGGCCAGAGCACGGACGTGCAGACCCCGCGCTGGGGCCAGCAGCTCATGGACATCCTGCTGCCGTTCTGACGTGGCGGGACGGCTCGGCCGGGCGGGCGATCCGTAAGGGTCGATCCGTCCGGGTCCGCCCCGCACCGCAGCCGGGGCGCCGCGGGTCAGTCGTCGCGGTGGACGCGCTCCATGCGCTCGTGGCGCTCCTGCGCCTCGATCGACAGGGTGGCGATGGGCCGCGCCTCGAGCCGGCGGAGGCCGATCGGGTCGCCGGTCTCCTCGCAATAGCCGTAGGTGCCGGCCTCGATCCGCTCCAGCGCCTGATCGATCTTGGCGATCAGCTTGCGGGCCCGGTCGCGGGTGCGCAGTTCCAGCGCGCGGTCGGTCTCGACGCTCGCACGATCGGTGATGTCCGCCTCGTGGATGCCGCCCTCGGAGAGGCTGGCAAGGGTGCCGTCGGCCTCGCGCAGCAGGTCGGCGCGCCAACGTAACAGCTTCTGCCGGAAATACTCGACCTGCTGGACGTTCATGAACTCCTCGTCCTCGGAAGGTCGATAATCCGGGGGCAGAGTCACCATCATTGCGGAAGATCCTGCATGCCGAGCGCCAACGCGCGGGCTTATAGCGGCGGGGATCGGGCGCAACAAGGGCAGATAGATGAAGTCAATGACGCAGGTCACCTGACCCCGCGGCGCGCCAGCTCCACCCGCGCGCGCAGCACGATCGCGGCCGCCAGCGCGGCGAGGGCGGGATCGGCGGCCATCGGCACATCCTCCAGCAGCGTGCGCAACCGCTCCGTCGCCGCGCCGCCGTCGTCACTCAACAGATCATGTTGCAGCGCAGCAAG
>NZ_BANB01000783.1 GCF_000964365.1 Acidisphaera rubrifaciens HS-AP3
GTCAGGGCGTGGAGATGTTCGCCCCGCCGCTGGCGCTTTGCACCGACAACGCGGTGATGGTCGCCTGGACGGCGATCGAGCGGCTGCGCCTCGGGCTGCGCGACACGCTGGACGTGGCACCCCGGCCGCGCTGGCCGCTGGAGGTGCTGGCGGGGTGAACTACCGGCACGATTTCCATGCCGGGAATGCCGGCGACTGCCTGAAGCACGCGCTGCTGGTCTGGCTACTCGACGCGCTGCACCGCAAGCCGGCGCCGGTATTCGTGCTCGATACCCATGCCGGCGCCGGCCGCTATGACCTGTCGGGCGAGGCG
>NZ_BANB01000782.1 GCF_000964365.1 Acidisphaera rubrifaciens HS-AP3
CGCGTGACCGCCGACCGGTCGAACAACGCGCTGATCATCACCGCGACGGCGCAGGAATACGCGCCGATCGAGGCCGCGCTGCAAAAGCTCGACATCGCGCCGCTGCAGGTGCTGATCGACGCGACGGTGGCCGAGGTGACGCTGACCGACAACCTCAGCCTCGGCCTGCAGTATTATTTCAATTCCGGCGTCTTCCGCGGCATCTTCGCGCCGGGCGTCAAGCCGATCGCGGGGACGGGCACCGGCCAGTCGCTGTTCTCGACCTTTCCGGGCGTGGGCTTCCTGTCGGGCTTCAACTTCGGCTACTCGTTCGGCGGCACCAACATCATCCTGCAGGCGCTGGCCAGCCTGACGACGGTGCGGGTGCTGTCCTCGCCCAACCTGCTGGTGCTCAACAACGGCACCGCGCGGCTGCAGGTCGGCGATCAGGTGCCGATCGCGACGCAGTCGGCCACCAGCACGCTGACCAACACGGCGCAGACCGTGAACTCGATCGCCTACAAGGACACCGGCATCATCCTCAACATCATCCCGCGCGTGAACGCGGGCGGCCTCGTGCTGCTCGACATGGCGGAGGAAATCAGCTCGCCCCGCGGTACCACCACCTCGGCGCTGGATTCGCCGACCATCTCGCAACGCCGGGTGACCAGCTCCGTCGCGGTGCGCGACGGTCAGACGATCGGCCTCGCCGGGCTGATCACCGACAACCGGCAGAACAGCACCGTCGGCATCCCGTGGCTGAAGGATTTGCCCTATGTGGGGTTCCTGTTCGGCACGCAGTCGGAAGCGCTGACCCGGACCGAGCTGATCGTCCTGATCACCCCCCATGTCGTCCGCACGCTCGAGGACGGCGACGCGGTGACACAGGAACTGCGCGACAAGCTGCGCATGACCGCGCCGGTCCTCAAGCTCGGGCGGTGATGGACCGGCACCGCGCCGCTTCCGAGCGCGGGATCGCCATCGTGGCGGCGCTGTGGGCGGCCGCCATGTTCGCCATCGTCACCCTCAGCGTGTCGCAGATCGTGCGCGCCAATGCCGGCATGGCGCATGGCCGGGCACAGGTCGCCGCCCTGGATGCGGTGGCCGACGCCGCCATCAACATCACCATCCTGTCGATGCTCGGCCCGCGCCCGGCGCAGCCGCCGCTGAACGCCACCGCCTTCACCGTGCCGTTCGAGGGGCACGCCGCGCGGGTGCGCGTCCGTGACGAAGCCGGGCTGATCGACCTCAACCTGGCACCTCTGCCGGTGCTGCAGCAGCTCCTGCTCGGCGCCGGGCTCGACCCCGGCGCGGCGGCGGCGGTGACGGAGCGCATCCTCGACTGGCGCGGCAGCGGCGGCCCCCACTCGGGCGGCGCGTCCGGCGCGGGCGGGCACCGGCAGCGTTTCCAGTCGGTGACGGAACTGCTGCGCGTCGACGGCGTCACGCCCGCGCTGTACCGCCGCGTCGCGCCGTTGCTGACGGTTTATTCGCAGACGGCGGGGATCAGCCCGGCCTTCGCCGATCTCGCGGTGCTCAATGTCTACCGCCCGCTCGATCCGGCCGCCGAGGCCGCGTGGCGACGGCTGGAGGAAGAACAGGCCGGGCTGCGCGCGCCCGACCCCAGCCCCGGCGTCGCGGTCGGCCACGCCTTCACCATCACCGCCGAGGTGGCGGGTGCCGACGCGGCACGGGTGGTCCGCACCGCCACCATCCGCCTGACCGGCCGTCCCGACGACCCGCTGCTGGTCTATCGCTGGGAGTGACGGGCCGGGCGCTCAGTAGCGCCGCAGCAGGCCGACCAGCCGGCCCTGCACGCGCACACGGTCGCCGGGGAAGATCTGCGTCTTATAGGCGGTGTTGGCCGGCTCCAGCGCCACCGAGTTGCCACGCCGGCGCAGCCGCTTGAGCGTCACCTCCGCCTCGTCCACCAGCGCCACGACGATGTCGCCGGTGTCCGCTGTGTCGCCCTTGCGGATGATGACGGTGTCGCCGTCGAGGATACCCGCCTCCACCATCGAATCGCCCGCGACCTCGAGCGCGTAATGCTCGCCGCCGCCGAGCATGGCGGCCGGCACCTCGATCTGCGCGCCCGAGTCGCGCAGCGCCTCGATCGGCAGGCCGGCGGCGATGCGGCCGTACATCGGCAGATGCACCGCCGGCGCCTCGGCCGCGGTGCGCGCCCCGGCCAGGCGCGGAGTGAAATCGCCGCGGATCACGTTGGGGGCGAAGGCATGCGCCGGGGCATAACC
>NZ_BANB01000781.1 GCF_000964365.1 Acidisphaera rubrifaciens HS-AP3
GTCTCCTCCGACGCCTCCAGCCCGACCAGCAGGCGGATCGCGGGGAAACTCTGCCGGCGCGGTTCCGGCGGCGTGATGCGCAGCAGCCACCACAGCAGCGGCAACGCGGGAAGGGTCAGCAGCACCCAGGGCGCGGCGAAGATCACGGGGCAGCATAACCCTCGGCTGCCGCGCCGCCAGGGCCCGCGCGGGCGGCGAGCGCCGCATACAGGGCGAGGAGGGCGGATTCCGGCCCGTGGTCGGTGCGGTGCATCCCGCTGCTCCACCCGGCGGCGGTAGCAAGGCCGCGCACCCCGTCCAGCTGCGCCGCGAGGCGCGCGCGATAGGCGTCCCGTATGCTCTCGACACGGGGGATCAGCGTCTCGCCTTCCTGTTCCAGACCGTTGAAGCGCACCCGCCCCTCGTACGGGAGATCGGTCTCCGCCGGATCGAGCACCTGCAGCAGATGCCCGCTCGCCGGCAGCGCGGAGATGCGCCCCACGGCGGCGCGGGTCTGTTCGAGCGGGCCGAGGAAGTCGCCGATCAGCACCACGCGGGCGTGACGCGGCACCTCCGCCCCGCCGGGCAGCCCGCCGCCGGCTACGGGCGCGGCCTGGGTGCCGAGGACGCCCGCGATGCGGTCGAGCATCGAACAGTTCGCCGCCGTGCAGAAGGCGATC
>NZ_BANB01000780.1 GCF_000964365.1 Acidisphaera rubrifaciens HS-AP3
GTGCGCGGATCGGCCGCCGCCACCGCCTGCGCGTCGCCCGCCACCTCGGCCGGCGCGATCAGCGCCACGATCGCCCCCTCGCGCAGCGTCGCACCCGGCACGGCCAGGATCTCGCGCACATGGCCGGCGACCTCGGCGTTGACCGGCATCTGCATCTTCATCGCCTCGATCAGCGCGACGCGCTGCCCGGCGCGCACCGCCTCGCCGGGGGTGACATCGACGCTGACCAGCAGCCCGACCATCGGGGCCGTCGCCGCCGACAGCCCCTCCGGCACCGTCTCCGCCGCGACCGGCGCCTGCCGCGCGGCAAGACTCGCGGCATGCCGCTCGACGAAGCGCGTATCGACCGCGCCCGCCTCCACCTCCGGCATCGCCAGCAGGCCGGCGAGCACCGGGATGTTGGTCGCGATGCCCTCGATGCGGAACTCCGCCAGCGCG
>NZ_BANB01000779.1 GCF_000964365.1 Acidisphaera rubrifaciens HS-AP3
GGCGCCGGGCGCGGCGGTCCTGTCCTGGGACCGTGCGGCGGGGGTGCTGCTGGCCGCATGAGCCGCGCGACGGCCACGATCCTCGCCGCCTGTATCGGCGCGGTGCTGCTGGCGCCGCTCGCCTGCGTCCTCGCGGTCAGCCTCGCGGCGCCGGCCGACGGCATCCCGCCCTTTGCCTGGGGGCTGCACCCCGGGAATTACGCGACGCTCGCGGACCCCTACTACGTGTCGGCCTTCCTGCAGAGCCTGCGCGTCGCGGGCGTCGCGGCGGGGCTGTGCCTGCTGCTCGGCTACCCGATGGCGCTGGCCATCGCCCGTGCCCCGGCGCGCCGGCGCAGCCTGCTGCTGACCCTGGTCATCCTGCCGTTCTGGACCGGCTTCCTGCTGCGCATGACCGCCTGGATCGGCATCCTGCGCGACGGCGGCTGGCTCGACACGGCGCTTGCCGCCGCCGGGCTGCCGCCCGCGCATCTGCTCTACACCCCGGCCGCGATGTATGTCGGCATCACCTATGCCTATCTGCCTTTCATGGTGCTGCCGCTCTATGCCCGCCTGTCGCGGCGCGACCCGGCAGTGGAGGAAGCGGCGGCCGATCTCGGCGCCCCGCCGTGGCGCGTGTTCCTCTCCGTCACCCTGCCGCTGTCGCTGCCCGGCGTGTGGGCCGGCCTCGTGCTCGTGTTCATCCCGGCGATGGGCGAGTACGTGGTCCCCGAACTGCTCGGCGGGCCGGGGGCGCAGACGATGGGGCGCGTCCTGTGGTCCACCTTCTTCGCCGAACAGGACTGGCCCACCGCCGCCGCCCTGTCGGTCGCGCTGCTGCTGGTCCTCGTGCTCCCCGCCGCGATCTGGCAGCACCGGCAGGGCGCGCGGCCATGAGGGCGGCGCTGCTGGCGGGCTATGCCTTTCTCTATCTGCCGCTCGTGCTGATGGCGGGGTTCAGCTTCAACGCGAGCCGGCTGCTGACCGTCTGGTCGGGGTTTTCCTGGCGCTGGTATGGCGCGCTCTGGCACGACGCGCCGCTGGTCGCCGCCGCCCTGCTGTCGCTGCGCATCGCGCTCGCCGCCGCTACCCTGGCGACGGTGCTGGGCGCGGCGGCGGGCCTCGTGC
>NZ_BANB01000778.1 GCF_000964365.1 Acidisphaera rubrifaciens HS-AP3
GGCGCCCGCCGGGCCCGGCACCCCGGGCCGGTCCGTCACGCCGCCCCGCCCTGCGGGCCGCCTATGGCTGACCGCCGCGCGGCCCGTTACTCTGTGCGCATGTCCTCGCACGTCCTGCCCCCGCCCCCGACCGTCGCCATCCCCGTCGCCGGCGGCGGCACGTTTCCCGTCCGCCGCGTGTTCTGCGTCGGCCGCAACTACGCGGCGCATGCGCGCGAGATGGGCGGCGATCCCAACCGCGAGCCGCCTTTCTTCTTCACCAAGCCCGCCGACGCGCTGCTGACGGGCGGGGCGGACATGCCCTATCCGCCGGCCACCGCCGACCTGCATCACGAAATGGAACTGGTCGTCGCCCTCGGCCGGGGCGGCGCCGCGATCGCCGAGGACGCGGCCCTCGACCATGTCTGGGGCTATGCCGCCGGGCTCGACATGACCCGCCGCGACATCCAGGCGCAGGCCAAGAAGGACGGCCGCCCCTGGGACATGGCCAAGGGCTTCGACCATTCCGCGCCGATCGGCCTGCTGCATCCCGCCGCCGTGATCGGCCACCCCGCGCGCGGGCGCATCGCGCTGTCCGTCAACGGCACGCAGCGCCAGTCCGGCGACCTCGCCGATCAGATCTGGCGGGTGCCGGAGGTCGTGGCCTTCCTCTCGCGCCTCGTCACCCTGGCGCCCGGCGACCTGATCTTCACCGGCACGCCCGAGGGCGTGGCCGCCGCCGTGCGCGGCGACCTGCTGGAAGGCGAGATCGAGGGGGTGGGCACCGTCCGCACACGCCTTGTCTGACGCCGCGCCGCACCGGTCACGGCCGCGCCCGCTGATGCCCGCACGCCCGCGCCTGCGCATCGCCACCTGGAACATCAACAGCCTGCGGCTGCGCGCGCCGCTGCTGCGCCGGCTGATCGACGCGCTCGACCCGGACGTGATCTGCCTGCAGGAGACCAAGGTCCCGGACGAGCTGTTCCCCCACGATGCGCTGGCCGAGTACGGCTATGCCCATGTCGCCCACCGGGGGATGAAGGGCTACAACGGCGTGGCCGTGCTCTCGCGGCTGGAACTCGCGGTCGCCGACGACGCGCCGGACTGGTGCCTTAAGAACGACCGCCGGCATCTGCTGGTCACACTCGCCGCCCCGGGCGGCCCTGTCGACCTGCACGTCTTCTACGTCCCCGCCGGGGGCGACGTGCCGGACCGCGCGGCCAATCCGAAATACGCCCACAAGCTCGACTTCGTGGCGGAGGCCGGGGCCTGGTTCGCCGCCCGTCCCGGCCTGCGCCGGACCGTGCTGGTGGGCGACCTCAACATCGCGCCGCTCGAACACGATGTCTGGAGCCACCGGCAGTTGCTGGACGTCGTCAGCCACACGCCGGCCGAGGTCGCGGGCCTCAATGCGTGGCGCGACACCGCCTTTGTCGATGCCGTCCGGCATTTCGTGCCGGCGGATCAGAAGCTCTACACGTGGTGGAGCTACCGCAACCGCGACTGGCGCGCCTCCGACCGGGGACGGCGGCTGGACCATGCCTGGGTCACGCCCGACCTCGTGCCTGCGCTTGCCGGGCATACGATCCTGAAGGACGCGCGGGACTGGCCGAAGGGCTCGGACCACGTCCCGGTGCAGATCGAACTGACCCTTTAGGCCGTCGCGCGCCGCCCGCTCGCGGCCTGCGCCGGGCCGCCCCGCGGCCTGCCGTCAGTGGTGGTCCTCGTGGCCATGGTCCTCACCGTGATTCTCATGGTGATCCATGCTGTGCCGGCGCAGCACGGCATCGGCCGTCGCCTTCTGCGCCGCCGGCATCGCGGCATACAGCGCCTCGAACGCCGTCTGCAGCCGGCGCATGTCGGCGGCATGCTGCTCGGCCATTGCAGTCAGCGAGCGGGTGTTGGCGTCCGCCGTCATGGTGGGCAGCTCGCTCCGGCGCTGCTCGAACAGCGACCCCATCGCCTGCGCGTTGGATCGTGTGGTGGCCGCATAGCGGGCCCACAGCGGCTCCTCGGCCGGCGTGATGCCCAATTCGTCATGCAGCCGCGCCAGCCGGCGCTCCACCCGCTTGCTGACGGCGGCGAAGGTGGTCGCCTCCGACTGCGCCTGGGCGCGGGCAGGGGCGGCGGGGACAAGCAGGGCCGCCGCCAGGGTGGCGGCCAGCGCGGCGGCCGGAAGCCGGCGTGCGTTGGTCATGTCCGGGTCTCCGTCGAAGTGTTCGTGTCGGGCGTTCGGGGGCGGGGGTCAGTCGTCATCGTCGTCATCGCCGCCCCAGCGTCCGAAGCCCCCATACGGGCCGCCATAGCCGCCGGGGCCGAACGAGTCGAAGCCGCCATAGCTGGGCGCGAACATGCCCGGCCCGTCCTGGAACGCGGCGCCGAGCAGCCCGCCGGCCATGTTACCGAAGCCGCCGTCATCGTCCCCGTAGCCGCCCCCGCCATAGGGGCCGCCATAGGGACCGGGCGCGCAGCCGGCCACCGTGCCGACCAGCAGGGCCGCGCCCAGCATCAGGGCCATCCGCATGCGTGCCTCCCCGGCCGTTTCTGCGCCGCGCGGCGTGGCGCGCGTGGAGGGCGACTATGCGGCGCTCCCGGCCGGCGCCGCCAGACGGCGCGGGCGTAACGACCGGCCCCTCGCGCGACTGTGTCCGCCGCCGGGGCGCCCGGCGGTTCAGGGGTTCTTCATCCTTGCCGGGGAAGATGCGCGGGCCGGCGCCGCGCCGGCGAGGGGATAGCGAAACGATGGCTCTTTCCGGCTTCCTTGCCTCCGGCTTCCTGTCGTCGGCCCTCCGGCCCGGCGGGCAGCGCCGTGCCGTCGCGCAAGCGCGCGCCGACGCGGCGCGGTTCAAGGAATGGTTCGAATCGGCGATGGTGATGGTGGACAACGTCCCCGCCGGCATCGCCTGGGCCGACCCCAAGGAGGGGCTGCGCGTCACCTACGTCAATCCGGCGGGGACCGCGCTGCTCGCCGCCGCCGTGCCGGGACAGCCGGCGCCGGTCGGCCGCAGCCTGCCCGACCTGTTCCCCCCGCTCGCCGAGCATCGGGCGGCGCTGGCCGATCCGAACCGCCTGCCGCTGCGCCTTCAGGCGACGATGGGGGAGCGGATCTTCGCCCTCACCGTCGCCGGCATCCGTAACAAGGCGGGCGACTACATCGGCGCGATGGCGTCATGGACGGACGTGACCCGCGCCGCCAACCTGCGTCGCGCCTTCTCCGACAGCGTGCAGGCCGGCGCCGAACAGGTCGCCGGCACCACCGCCACGCTGCGCGAGGAGGCACGCGCCATGGCCGCCACCGCCGAGCGCACGGCGCTGCATGCCCGCGACGTCGCCACCGCGACCGGCGGGACGGAGACGGCGGTGCAGACCGTTGCCGCCGCCGCCGAGGAACTCGCCGCCTCGGTGCGCGAGATCGGCCGGCAGACCGCCGATTCCGTCGCCCGCACCCGCGCCGCCGCCGACACCGCCCGGCAGACCGACGGCCTCGTGCGCCGGCTGGCGGAGACGGCGCAGCGCATCGGCGACATCGTCGGCCTGATCACCTCGATCGCCGGGCAGACCAACCTGCTGGCGCTGAACGCGACGATCGAGGCCGCCCGCGCCGGCGAGGCCGGGCGCGGCTTCGCCGTCGTCGCCAACGAGGTGAAATCCCTCGCGGTGCAGACCACCCGCGCGACGGAGGAGATCGGTGCCCAGGTCGCCGCCATCCAGGGCGCGACCGGGGAGGCGGTGGAGGCCATCGCCGCCATCGCCGAGGCGATCGGCGCCGTCAGCACCCTCGCCGGCGGCATCGCCGCCGCCGTCGAGGAGCAGGGCACCGCCACGCAGGAAATCGCCCGCAGCACGCAGAAGGTCGCCGCCGGCATGCAGACCGTCGCCGGCAGCACCGGCGGGCTCGACGCGGACGCGGAATCCGCCGGCCGCAGCGCCCGCGGCGTGCTCCAGGCCGCCGAGACGCTGGGCGCCGAGACCACCCGCCTGCGCGAGGGCGTCGCCCGCTTCCTCGAGGACATGCGCGCCGCCTGACCCCGCCTGATCGCACCTGATCCAGCCGGGCGCGGCGTCCGGGCACCGCGTCCGGGCGCCGCCGTCAGCGGGCGTAGGTGAACCCCGCCTGTTCCAGCTCCGGCAGCGTGCCGACGGCGCCGGGCACCAGCACCACGCCGGGGATCAGGTGATTGGTCAGCTCCGCCGCCAGCGCCCCCTGCGACAGCCCGTCGCGGTTGAGCCCATGCGCGATCAGCGCCCCCGCCTGCTCCCAGATCGCGTTGTGGCAGGACATGAACACCACGCCGCGGCGCATCAGCAGCGGGATCGACACCGCGGCGGACGAAAACACCCCGTCCGGCCGCTCGTAATCCCCGGGATCGAGCGCCCCGGCCGGCGTCTCCTCGATCAGCACGTTGCGCGCGAAGCGCCCGCCGGTGAGCTTGGCGAGCTGATAGCGGTCCCACGCCGACTGATCGTACAGCGCCAGGTTCGCCGGCCCGTGCGTCACCGACACCACCAGGAAGTCCGGGTGGCGGAAGCCCCAGATCTCCGTGTTCAGCGCGTTGCGCATCAGATTGAGCCACGGCCCGGCCAGATCGGTGTTGTTCCAGACCTGCCGCGGCCCGGCGTCATTGTGCAGCACCGCCGCCAGCGGCCGCGCGTCCCATTCCGCCGGATCGTTCAGGATCATCGGCACGGTGGTGAAGCTGCGCCGCCGCGGCAGGTCCGACAGGTGCTCCGTCAGCCGGCGCAGCGCATGCCCCTCGGACGGGATCAGCAGCGGTCCCGGCGGCAACTGCAGCCCGGCCGCCCGCGCCGCCCCCGGCCACGCCGCCCCCAGCAGGCTCGTCCCCAAAAGGCCCGTCCCCAGCAGGCCCGCCCCCGCCGCCAGCCCGCCCAGGCGCAGCACCGCCCGCCGGCTTGCATCCCCCGCCATCGTCGCCTCCCCTTGTCGGCCCGATTCGCCGCCGCCGCCCCACAGCGTGCCGCGCGCGCGGCCGGGACGACAGGGGCAACGGGGGAGGGAAGGGCGCATGGCCACGCATATCCTGGCACTCGATCAGGGCACGACGTCGAGCCGCGCCGTGGTGTTCGACGCGGCCCTCCGCCCCGTCGCCGTCGCGCAGGAGGAGGTGCCGCAGCTCTACCCGGCCCCCGGCCTCGTCGAGCACGACCCGGAGACGCTGTGGGACACCACCTGTCGCACCGCCCGCGCGGCGCTGGCGCGCGCCGGCCTCGCGGCCCCGGCGATCGCCGCCATCGGCATCGCCAACCAGCGCGAGACGACGCTGGTGTGGGACCGCGCCACCGGCCGGCCGCTGCACAACGCCATCGTCTGGCAGGACCGGCGCACCGCCGCGGCCTGCGCCGCCCTGCGCGACGCCGGCCATGCGCCGCTGATCGAGGCGCGGACCGGGCTGCTGATCGACCCGTATTTCTCCGCGACCAAGCTCGCCTGGCTGCTCGATCACGTCGACGGCGCCCGCGCGGCGGCCGAGGCCGGGCGGCTCGCCTTCGGCACCGTGGACACGTTCCTCCTCTGGCGCCTGACCGGCGGGGCGGTGCACGCGACGGACGCGACGAACGCCAGCCGCACCCTGCTCTACGACATCGCCGCCGGGGACTGGGACGACGAGCTGCTCGCCCTGTTCCGCATCCCGCGCGCCCTGCTGCCGGTGGTGCGCGACAACGCCGCCGACTACGGCACCACCACGGTCTTCGGCGGCCGCATCGCCGTGCGCGGGATGGCGGGCGACCAGCAGGCAGCCCTCGCCGGTCAGGCCTGCGTCGCCCCTGGCATGGTCAAGGCGACCTACGGCACCGGCTGCTTCGCGCTGATCCACACCGGCACGACGCCGGTGCGCTCACGCCACCGGCTGCTGACCACCGTCGCCGCCCAGCTTGACGGACAGCGCAGCTATGCGCTGGAGGGGGCGATCTTCGCCGCCGGCGCCGCGGTGCAGTGGCTGCGCGACGGTCTGGGCATCATCGCCGAGGCGCAGGAGGCGGGCGCGTTGGCCGCCGCCGCCGACCCGGCGCAGCGCGTCTATCTCGTGCCCGCCTTCACCGGCCTCGGCGCGCCGCACTGGAACAGCGGGGCGCGCGCCGTGCTGTGCGGCATGACGCGC